>JBOHWI010000455.1:0-3600 GCA_050736675.1 Binatus sp. (SeqCode) | reverse complement strand
GTGAATTCCCGCGGCAACAGCGCATACGCGATGTTGGTGTACTCGAGTTTCGACTTGAGCCGCTTCACCGCGTAAGCCGCGATCTGCGAGTGATCGTACGCGAGCTGCGGCAGGCGCGTGACTTCGTACCACTTGCCGGTCGCATATTTCTCGCACGGCGCCCTGACCGCCTGCGTCTTCGGGATCAGCGCCATGTACGCGACCGAGACGACGTGGGCGCGCGGGTCGCGCGACGGATCTCCAAACGTGAACAGCTGCTCGAGATAGGCGCCGGTCAGCCCCGTCGAATCGTGCAGCTCGCGCCGCGCCGCATCGTCCAGCAACTCGCCAACGCGCACCAACCCGCCCGGAAACGCCCACCGCCCGCGCCCCGGGCCGCGCCGCAGCTCGACCAGGTAGGTCTGCAGGCGCCCGTCGTCGATCGCGAACAGCACAGTATCGACCGCGACCAGCGGGCGCGCCGGCCGTTCGCCGCGGGCGACGGCTCCGGCCTCGGCACTCTGTGCATTCGCGCTCAGACGCTCAACTCGAGCATGCGCTCCAGGGCCCGCTTCGCGCCGACGCGCACGTCCTCGGTAAGTTCGATTTCGTAGCGCAGGTGGCGGAGTGAATCGAGCGTCGCCTCGAGCGTGATCATCTTCATGAACCGGCATAGCTTGCACGCCTTGTAAAAATGTTTGTCGGGAATCTCCATCAGCAAACGGTCCGACAGACCGCATTCTGTGACCACCAGGAACTTGTCCGCCTCGCTGTTGCGCGCATAGCCGATCATCGCGCTGGTCGACAGCACCGCGTCGGCAAGCGCCAGCACGTCGCGCCGGCACTCGGGATGCGCGATCACCTTGATCCCGGGAATCGCGCGCTTGACCTTGTTCACCTCGTCCGGAGTTATCTGATGATGCACGTAGCAGTTGCCGTCCCACGAAATCACCCGCTTGCTCGTCTGCCCCTGCACGTAATTCGCGAGATTTTGATCCGGTACGAACAGGATATTGTCCGAATCGATTCGCTCGACGATCTTCGCCGCGTTCGCCGACGTGCAGCACGCGTCCGACAGTGCTTTCACGTCCGCCGTACAATTGACGTACGACACCACCTTCAGGTCGGGATAAATCTTGAGCAGCTCTTCCTTGCGCTCGGCCAGCGCGTCGGCCGTCACGCTGTCCGCCAGCGAGCATCCCGCCTTCAGATCAGGCAGCAGCACTTTACGCTCGGGGTTGAAGACCTTGGCCGTCTCCGCCATAAAGTGCACGCCGCAAAAGACGATCGCCTCGGCGTCGCGCACGTCGCGGGCGTTGCGCGCCAGCTCGAGCGAGTCGCCGATAAAATCCGCGACCTCGAAAATCTCCGGCCGCTGGTAGTTATGCGCGAGCACGACCGCGCGCCGCGCCTTCTTCAGCTCCCGGATTTCCTCGATCATCTCCGCGTAGCGCCCGCACGTTTCAGCCGTGTAGCTCTCGTTGCCGAGCACCGCCAGCTTGTCGCGCAGCGCACCCGCGTCAATTACCATCTCTGCAGATTCGTTCACTCGATGAATCCTCGTCGGTCGATTACTTTGCGTCAATCTGACACTTACTCTACGCCGCCGCTCGTTGCAAGTCTCTTCCTCGTTGGCGAAGTGCCTTCCCGCTCTGATAAATCCAGTGCAATTGCCCACGCGGCTGAGCCGTTTCAGGAGTTAAAGCAATGGATGAAGTATTGGAGCGCGAGATTGTCGCCGCCGTCCGCCGCTTCGTTGAGCGCGACGTCATTCCGAACGCGTCCGCCCTCGAACGTCGCGATGAGTACCCGCATGCGATGGTCGCCACGATGCGCGAGCTCGGGCTGTTCGGCGCCACCATTCCGGCCGACTTCGGCGGCCTCGGCCTTAGCCTCCTGACCTACGCACGCGTGATGGAGGAGCTGTCGCGCGGATGGATGAGCCTGGCCGGCGTCATCAACAGCCATCTCATCATGGCTTACGTCATTGCCAATCACGGCACCGACGCGCAGAAAAAATATTTCCTGCCCGCGATGGCCCGCGGCGACAAGCGCGGTGGCCTCGCTCTCACCGAGCCGCATGCCGGCAGCGACGTTCAATCGATTCGCACCACCGCCGTCCGCCGCGGCGACAACGAAAACTACATCCTCGCCGGTGCCAAGATGTTCATCACTAACGCACGCCATGGCACGATGCTCGCCGTCGCCGCCAAGACCGATCCGCATGCCGAGCCCGCCTACGCCGGTATCAGCTTGTTCGCCGTCGAGAAGAGCGAGCGCGGCCCGACCGTCAGTCGCAATCTCGACAAGCTGGGCTACAAAGGCATCGACACGTGCGAGGTTTTGTTCGAGGACCTGGCCGTGCCTGCCGCGAACCTGATCGGCGGAGTCGAAGGCGCCGGATTCAAGCAGGTGATGAGTGCGCTCGAAGTCGGACGAATCAATGTAGCCGCGCGCGCCGTCGGAGTAGGGCAGGCCGCCTTCGAAACGGCGATTCGCTACTCGCAGCAGCGCACCGCGTTCGGCAAACCGATCTGCCGGCATCAGGCGGTTCAACTGATGCTGGCCGATATGGGCACCCGCGTCGAAGCCGCGCGCCTGCTGGTCGCCAACGCCGCGCGCAAAAAGGACGCGGGCGAACGATGCGACGTCGAAGCGGGCATGGCAAAACTCTTCGCCTCCGAAGCCTGCGCAAAGATTTCTCTGGATGCGATGCGGGTGCTCGGCGGTTACGGCTTCATGGCCGACTTCCCGGTCGAAAGATTTTACCGCGACGCGCCGTTGATGATGATCGGCGAAGGCACCAACGAAATCCAGGCGCTGGTAATCGCCCGCGGCCTGCTCGCGCGCTATCCAACCTGATCATTCGCCGACCGCCAATTCATGCAGCGCCCGCGCGCATTCCACCGGATGCGTAAACATCACCTCGTGCCCGCTCTTCACGAACTTGAGCGTCGGATTCCTGAGCCGGCTGGAAAAGTGCGGATGCCAATTCGGCGCGCCTGCGACCGGCGTCCGGTCGTCCTCGCAAACGATATAGCTGCTCGGAATTCCGGTGGCGAAGTAGGGCGCCATCGGCACCGCCGCGACCATAGGTTCGATCGGCTGCGGCCCCAGCGCCGACAGCACGTATTCCTTCACCGCCGGTGCCATGTCGTTGCTCAGTCCGTCGAGAAAGTCCTTGCCCATCATCTCGATCGGGATTGATCGTTCGGGCGCAGTATCGGCAGCAGCCGCCAGCGGCGATGTCGCCGGATCCACGATCGGTTGCCCGTCGAGCGCCACCAGCGCCGTGACCCAGACCACGCGCTTTATCCGCGTCGGGATTTTCGCCGCAACGCCGGGAATCGTGAGCCCGCCAAGACTGTGCCCCGCGAGCACGACATTTTTCAGCTCGTGCTTCTCGATAAAATCCGCGACGCTGTTGACGTAGCTGTCGAGCGTGACCTTCGTGCGATCCACCCGGTTCATCCCATGCCCCGGCAAATCAACCGCATAAGCCTGATCGCCCAATTTTTCGAGTTGATTGATAACCGCCGACCAGCACCATCCGCCATGCCACGCGCCATGCACCAGAACAAAAATCTCCGCCATATCTTCTCCTGTCACTGGGTGCAGGGG
>JBOHWI010000454.1:0-10078 GCA_050736675.1 Binatus sp. (SeqCode) | reverse complement strand
GGCGCGGGGACGATCGGGATGCAGGCCTATCACGCGGTGACCACCGAGGGCGGGAAATACGTTCAGGCCGGCGGCTGCACGACAGTATGCCTGGGGGGCCTGGTGCAGAGCGGCGGCTTTGGAAGTTTCTCGAAACACTACGGTACGGCCGCCGGGAGTCTGCTCGAAGCCGAGGTAGTCACCGCCGACGGCAAGATTCGCATCGCGAACGCATGCACCAATCCCGATCTGTTCTGGGCGCTGAAAGGCGGCGGCGGCGGCACCTTTGGCGTCGTCACCAAGATGACGTTGCGACTCCACGACCTTCCCGAGTACTTCGGGGTCGCCAACTTCAAGATCAAAGCCGGGTCGGATGATGCGTATCGGCGCCTGCTTCTGGAGTTCGTGCGCTTCTATCGCGAGCATCTGTTCAACGACCACTGGGGAGAGCAGGCCCACGTGAAGCCCGACAATACGCTCGAGATCAGTATGGGCTGTCACGGATTGGACACTGAGCAGGTGAAAGAGGCCTGGCAGCCGCTCCTCGACCGGGTCGCGGCTTCTCCCGACGCATACTCGATTGAAGGACGGGTGGTTCTCGGAACCGTTCCGGCGCGGCACTGGTGGGACGCGCAATGGTGGAAAGAGCATTGGCCTGAAATCGCTTTCCCGCGAAACGGCACCCTGCACGCACTGCTCGACGATGTCCTGGTGCATTTGATTCCGGAGCCCGCTCTCGAGTTCGACAAGCGGCCTGGCGCGGGACCCAATGACGCGTGGTGGAAAGGAGACGGGGGACAAGTCAGTTGGTTCATTTGGGGTTACCAATCGCTGTGGCTGCCGGCCTCGCTGCTCGAGACTGACGCGCAGCAGCGTCTTGCCGCCGCGTTGTTCGCAAGTTCCCGGTATTCAGAAGTCGGGCTGCACTTCAACAAGGGACTCGCGGGCGCGCCACCCGACGCGTTAGCCGAGGCAAAGGACACCGCGACGAATACGGCACTGCTGACTGCCTTCGCTCTGGCGATCGTGGCCGACGGCGAGGGACCGGCATACCCCGGAATTCCCGGGCATGAGCCGTCGGTTGCGGAAGGACGGAAGGCAGCGGAGCGGATTGATCAATGCCTGAATCAACTTCGTGCACTCGTGCCGAACCCGGGAGCGTATGTAAGCGAGAGCAACTATTTCGAGAAGGGATGGCAGCAGGCGTACTGGGGGAGCAATTACTCTCGCCTCGCCGAGATCAAAACAAAGTACGACCCGGACGGGCTGTTCTTCGTCCACAACGGCGTCGGCTCGGAGCAGTGGAGCGCGGACGGCTTCACCAGGCTTTGAGTTCGAGGCGGATCGATCAATCGGACTGCTAAACGTACAGCGCCGCGATCTTTTTCAGCGTACCTTCCGAACTCTCGAATGTCAGATCGCCCAGACCCGCGACAAACCGCCCTGCGCCCGCGTCCACAAACTCCTTCAGCCCCTCCTGCACCTTCGCGCGATCGCCGCGGATCCCGCCCATGATCGTGATATCCAGTTCCGCGAAATTTCTGCCCACCATTGCGCACTCGCGCTTGAGTTCATCGACGCGCGACTTCAACTGAGCCGCGTTCAGCGCAATCGGGCACCATCCGTCGGCCCACTTCGCCACCCGCTTGAGCGCGTTCTTGTCGAGACTGCCGATCAGCACGGGCGGCCCCGACTTCTGCGCCGGCTTGGGCAACGACTTCACCGGCGGAAACTTGACCCACTTGCCGTCGGACGACGCCGCGTCTTCGGTCCACAACTTGCGCATCGCAGCGACTATCTCGGCCGTCTCGCTCCATCGATGCGGGAAATCGACGCCGAACAAATCGCTCTCCTCGCGCAGCCATCCCGCGCCGATTCCGAACAGCACGCGCCCGCCCGAGTATGCGTCCAGCGTCGCGATCTGCTTGGCCAGCGTGAGCGGCTCATGCTCGGGGACGAGGCAGATCCCGGTCGCAAGTTTCAGATTCTTTGTGACCGCAGCCGCCATGCTCAGCGCGACCATCTGATCGGCCATCGTGAAGTACGCCGGCGGAATCGGCCCGCCGGTGGGAAACTGCTGCGTGGGATTCGCGGGCATCGCGGGATGCTCGGGCACCCAGATCGATTCGAACCCGAGCGACTCCGCAATGCGCGCAAATTCCGCCGGATGAGCATTCTTGCCGGTGAAGGGCGTCAGCAATCCAATTTTCATTTTTGTCTCCCTCTCTCTCTTTGGAGTTCTCGCTAATTGCGAGCATGTGGCCATGTGCTTAGCAGACGCAAGACTTTCACTACTCAACTGATGAAGGCCCGAAACTGTTTGCCCATATCGGTCGTCCGTGGCGAGAGCACAGCATCAGCGGTCATCGCCGTGTTGAAGTTCAGACCTTGAACGACTAGGCCTCTGTTTTGAAGGTCTCTACAAAGTTGTTCGCAGAACTGGCCTTGACCGTTCAGCTCCGGAACGCAGTGATAGATCACGAGTGCTAATCCCCCGAACGTTCTCATTTCTCTTCGGGTCTGGCTGATGCTCTCAGTCGGGGCGTCTAATACGCGGAGAACGCGGAGGTGAGACGCCGTCAACTCGTCAATAAATCTAAGAAATAGGACCTGCAAGTCCTCCTGCAGGCTGGACGTTAGAGCAGAGTTTCGAACAGCATTCCGGAGCGCGGCTAGCTTTTCATCTCGCCGAGTACGGATCGCTATCTGGCTCGCCCACAATACAGCGGTTGCGAAATCTTCGTTTTGATCGAGCGGTTTTGAAAGTTCGGCTACTCTGTTTTGCAATTCGGTCACAACGGTCGCCAATTGGGAAAACCATAGTTGTCTTCTTCGTGTTATTGGTCCTCCAACTAACTCCGATAGAACGGCGACCGGTCCGCCGACGATCGGAATAGCTGAAATCGCCGCCTCTGCGAACTTCGCAGCTACATCGACCTTACTTTCCTTCGGCGGTTTGTCCATCGTGGTTCGGTTTGACAGCGATCATCTGTGTCTGCGTCCCTAACGGGGAACTCCGCCTGAATCGCCCCTAATACCACCCGAAAAAATCCTTCGCCGCGACGAACTTCGCGACGCCTGCCGCCGCGCCCGCGAGTCGATCTACTTCCTGATCCCCGACCATCGTCGACGACGCCAGATCGACGCCGTACAGGTCCGCCAGCTCCGTGATCATGCCGCCCTTTGGTTTGCGACATTCGCAGTTGTCGGCGTCGGTGTGCGGGCAGATTTGCCATCCCGTTAGAATGTCGCCGAGTTGATGGTCGAGCTGTTCGAGCGCGGCTTCGACTTTTTCCGCGGTGAGACGGCCGCGGCGGATTCCCGACTGGTTGGTGACGACGAACATCAGATGGTTATGCAGAGGGCGGAGTTTTGCAGCGACCCCGGGTAGCAGTTCGATCACGATGTTGCCGTCAGCGTCGAGCGGAATCTCGCGCGTCTCGTTCAGCTTGACCAGAGTGCCGGTGAGATCGAAGAAGAGCGCGGCATTGCCATTCGGATTGGACATCGAAAAAGGATTTCGTTACGCGTGACGCCAGTCAACGTGATCGCGGACGTGCGCGAACACTTCGTCCATGATCTCGATGCCCGCTTCGGCTTGCGCCTCGGTGATCACCAGCGACGGGTTGATTCGAATCTTGGGAAAATAGCCCATGATGACGAGTCCGCGCTTCAGGCATTCGGCAAAGATCAACTCGGTCACCTTCTTGCTGAACAGTTCTTTTGTTTCGAGATCGCGCACCAGCTCGACGCCTATCAACAGTCCCCGGCCGCGCACGTCGCCGATGAACTCGTATTTTTCCTTGAGCTGCACCAGCCGCGACAGCATCATCGCGCCGACCTTGCGCGAATTCTCGACCAGATGTTGTCGCTGGATTGCGCCGATCGTTTCCGCCACCGCCACCGCCGCCAGCGGATTGCCGCCGTAGCTCGACGACGACGCGCTCGGCTTGCCGAACGGCTCCGCCTTGCCCAGCTCGTCGCTCAGCAGCACGCCCGAGACCGGAAATCCCGATCCCATCCCCTTGCCGACCGTGACGATATCCGGGCGGGTGCCGCTGTGCTCGACGCCCCACCATTTGCCGGTGCGTCCGAAGCCGGTGATCATCTCGTCGGCAATCAGCAGCGCGCCGAAATCTTTGGCCACCGACTTGACTGCGGGCAGCCAGTCGTCGGGCGGAATCACGTTACCCGCCGTTCCCTGCATCGGCTCGGCGACGATCGCGGCGAGCGCGCCGCTGGAACTCATCTTGATCTGCTGGCGCGCAAAATCGACGCAGTAAAGCCCGCAGTCGGGATACTTCAACTTGAACGGGCATCGGTAGCAGTCGGCGTACGGCACGGAGTATTGCCCGCCCTGCAGCGGGCCGTAGCCCTGCTTCGATTCGTCGCCGATCAGGCCGAGCACACCGCCGCTCTTGCCATGAAAGCCGCCCCAGAAGCTGACCGCTTCGTGTTTGCCGGTTGCGGAACGCGCCAGCCTGAGTGCAGCTTCGACCGCCTCCGCGCCGCCGCTATATAGATGTGCGCGAGTGAGGCCCGCCGGCGCGACTTCGGCCAGCGCCTTGAACGCCGCGGCGCGCTCCTTGGTCGCGAAGGTGCCGACCGTCAGCCGCGACGCCTGTTTCGACAGAGCGCTCGCCATCCCCGGATGCGCATGACCCAGGCTCGCGACCGCGACGCCCGCGAAAAAATCGACGTAAGTGTTGCCGTCGGCGTCGGTGAGCGTCGCCCCTTCGCCGTGGTCGAACGCGAGGCCGGCGAGCAGCGAAATTCGCTGGCGGCCGGGCGCGATGTACTTTTGTTCGAGGTCGAAGATCTCCTTCGACTTGGGTCCTGGAACTGCCGTTTTGATCGAGGGAAGTTTTCCGTTGGTGGTTGTCGTGGTCTTCAATTGATAGCGATCCGATTCCTTGTTTGAAATTCTCCCGGGCGCGATTCTAGCGCGGGCGGCCAAGCAGACTTATCGCACGGCGCGCGATTGCGCGAGCGGCCGGTCCGCGCACGCGACTGTAACTGGGCCAGTCGTTAAAATCGATAATCGCAAACCGATCGCCGCTCAAGACCGCGTCTCCGCCCCACGCCTCCAGCCCGAGCGCAGCCGATGCGTCCGTGACCGCTTCCGACAGCGCGCGCACCGCGGCTTCTGCTACTTCCTCGCCCTCCGGATGCACGCTGAAATGCGCGCCGCCGCTGACGCCGTAAAATTTGACGACCCGGCCTGCGACTTCCTGCTGAAGATAGGCGAAGTGGACTCCACGGCGCGCGAAATCGCCGAGAATCCCTTCCACCTGCGCGCGATCGGCCGCGTGTTGCACGTCTTCGGGCGCGAGCGCATGCAAATCGCCGCGCTTGACGAACACGCCCGCCGATAAATCCAACCCGGCAATCTTGCGCCCATCAAGCGGCTCGTCGGCAGGCACCAGCGCTCCCGGCGGCGTCGGCACTCCAGCCCGCTCCAGCCCGGCCGCGAGCAAGTCGCGGTAGCAGTTGCGAATCGAGAGTGCGGAGTTGATCGCGATCGCTCCCGCCTGCTCGACTTCCGCCAGCCGCTTGAGGGCGCGCGGCCCCTGGCACATCGCCAGCACGAGATCGGCGCCAGGCGCCGCGCCTGCCGCGAAGCTGACCGCGTCCATTGCTCGAATCGCCACACCTTCGCGCTTCAGCTCAGCTAACGTGGCGTCAAGAATCGCGGCGTCGGCCTCGACCTTGCCCGGTGAAAACTCGGGCTCCCGATAAATTCCCAAAGCTCGATAGCTCATGGCGTCTTCCGTATTGCGAGGCGCGCGGCGTCGAGGTCCGGCGCTTCATCCACGTCGATCGATCCTTCAATCTCGATCGCATCCAGCCGCATCCCGCGTTCGATGATCAGCGCAAGAAAGCGGCGCAGCGCATCGAGTCCCGCACGGCGCGCGTCAGCGGCATGGTCGAACACGTTGGTCGACAGGAAATAAAGTCCCGCCGTCACCATAGAAGTCTGCCGCTCGCCCAGCCGCAGGATCAACCCGTTTTCTGTTACATCGGCGAAAAGCGGCTTGGCCTCCCCGCGCCATCGCGTGACGGCCAGCACGCCCACCGGATTTTTGTCGCCACACTCTTCGATTTTCCGTCGCGACTCATTAACAAAACGCGCGAGTTCCGCCTGCGGAATTACAGCGTCCACCGTCGATGCGATAAACCATCCCGGCTCGAGCACGTCACCGAGCGCGAGCATCGTCTCCATCGAGTTAGCGGTGTCGCGAACCACCAGCCGCACCGGCGGCGGAAGCTTGAGGGACATCTCCCCGGCGATACGCGCCGTTTCGGAATTGATGATCGCGACCACCGACGATGCGCCCGCGTCGAGCAGAGCGCGCGCCTGCCGCGACAGCATCGCCTCGCCGTCGAGCTTGACCAGCGGCTTGGGAATGTCGTCGCCGGTCGAGATGCGCAGCCGGTCGCCGCGGCCGGCGGCAATAATCGCCCCCTGTAATTTCTTCACCATTGAATCTGCGCAACTTCGTCTATGCTTCGGACAGTGAAGTCGGCGGCGCCGGAATCTTCATCCCTTCGAGGTCCGGTGCAAAGCCACACGGTCCGCATTCCGAGTTTGCGCGCGGGTGCGCAGTCCTTGGCAAGCGAATCGCCGATCATCGCGGCCGCTTCGGGCGCACATTGTAATTTTTTCAGAGCGGCTTCGAAGATGCCGGGCTCGGGTTTGAAAATTCCGACGCGCGACGAATCCGCAACCGCCGCGAAGAATCGATCCAGCTTCGCTTCCTCGAGAATGCGGTCGAGATTTCCATAAAAGTTCGACACGATACCCAGCTTGAAGCGATCCTTGAGCGGACCGATGACGTCGCGGCTATGCGCCAATCCGGCCGAGGTTTCGCGCACGAACGAGCTCGTCACCTGCTCGACGAATCGATGGCGCCCGGCCGCGCCGGAATCGTCGAGTATCTTGCGCAGCGCGTCCGGCCCGCTTTTGCGCAAATATTCGAATTGATGGCCGACCAGGAATCGCACCAGGTCAGTCATCCCAAACCGCGCCACAACCCGCGTCGCGCCGTAACCGATTCGCGTCGCGTGCTCGAAGGCCGGGTCGAGCTCAGCGCGCGTGATTTCGATTCCTGCCGCGCGATAGCTCGCCAGAAATCGATCGAGCCAATGCGCAGGCCCGTCCAGCGTGCCGCCGAAATCGAATAGCAGAGCAGTGACAGTGGCCATGAAACGGCCAGCTTACCAGTCGCAGACGGCGGCCTCTAGTTTGGTTGAGAAATAAACTTGCGCGATCAGAAAACGATACGAAACGTGTCGCAAAGAATCGGCGAAAAATGCTTCATACAGCAGCCGAACTCATAATTCGGGACTGAAGTTAGTAGCAGTGCTACTTCCGCTGGCGTTACTGCTGTGTTACCGTGACGCGAATTATGGCCTTGGGGAGAAAACTGGGTTCTAATAATACGTGGTGATTGAAACTGCTCTCATCGCTGCTCCTGACCGAGCGGATAATTCGGTATTCGGCCGCCCGCTGTTAGAGCGGCTGATGATCAATTGCGAGCGCGCCGGAATTAAGCGGTTCGTCGTCGCCGCGCCGCGCGAAAATTATTCGGACGTCGCCCGCGCGATGGGCCGCTACAAAGACAGCGATTCGGTCTCGATGGTCGAGTCGTTCAGCGAGATTCTGAATCCTCGGAATGCGCAGGGAATGGGCATCGACTCCTCGTCGGCGTGCGTCTCCTTTTCGGGAAACCTCGTATTTGCGAAGTCGCACCTCGCGCGAATTCTCGACGCGCATGCCGCCAGTCCGCAATCGGTACATCGGGCTGTCAGCACCGACCGCGACCGCGGCGGCGAAATCGCGACCGGTCCGATCGGCGAGATTCTGAAAAGCGGCGGAATTTCGACCGCGGTCGCCGGACCGGCGGCGAGCTTGCTGCCATTCGCTCTCAACGGGCGGCCAGAGGATCGCGAGGAAGCTGAACTGCGGCTGGCGCAATCGATTCGCGAGGAATCGGCGCACAAGGACGCGCCGATGGCGCGATGGGTCGACCGGCGCATCTCGTGGCGAATCAGTTACTGGCTCGCAACTCATACGCGCGTCACGCCGAACCTGGTCACCGTGACAAATACGCTGTTTGGAGTGGCGTGCGCTTTGATGTTCGCGGTGCCCAACTACTGGATGCGGCTGTTCGCGGCGATTTTCTTTTTGATCTCGATCACGATCGACGGCGTCGACGGCGAGCTGGCGCGCCTCAAGATGGTCGAGAGCGATTTCGGCGGCACGCTCGACGTGCTTACCGACAATATCGTGCACGTCGCGGTGTTCGTCGGGCTGTTCGTCGGATGCTACCGGGTCGAGCACAGCCGCGCCTACCTCTACCTGATTCCGATCCTGCTCGGCGGATTCGCGATGTGCGCCTACGCCACCTGGCGCGCCTTCAGGGTCAAGGGCGCACAGGCTGCTGCGTGGCTCGACAAGGTCGATCGATGGAGCGGGCGCGACTTCGCCTACATGCTCGTGGTATTGGCCATAATCAATCGTATAGAGTACTTCGCTTGGGGCACGGCTTTCGGCACCTATGTGTTTGCCGCGGTCCTGATTTGGATTACCGGCCGGACCGAATCGTCAATCAAGGCTGAGAGCCTGCGGGCAGGGAATTGAGGCCTGCAGGCGGAGGAAGTATGAACGGCAAGAAGCCACGAATTCTCCTGGTGCAACCCACGACCGTCCATCTCGACGGCACGCCGCACAAGACGCGCTGGCGGTTGATCATGGGGCTGATGATTCCGCTGATGGCGGGACTGACGCCCGACGAATACGACGTAACGCTGTGCGACGAACGGCTCGAAGACATCAACTTCGACGGCGGCTGGGACCTGGTCGGCATGACGACGACCATCGGCGCGTCGCTGCGCGCGTACCAGCTCGGCGACGAGTTCCGCAAACGCGGCATCCCGGTGGTGTTCGGCGGCTTCCATGCGACGCTCCAGACCGAAGAGGCGCTCCATCATTGCGACGCCGTGGTAAAGGGCGAGGCCGACCTGGTCTGGCCCGAGCTGCTGCAGGACTGGCGCGACGGCAAGCTCAAGACCATCTACAAAGCCGACAAGGTGCACGATCTCAAGAATCTGCCGCGCCCGCGCCACGAGCTGCTCAAGCTCAATCGCTACCTGTTCAAGGCGGCCCCGGTGCAGGCGAGCCGCGGATGCCCCTATCGATGCTCGTTCTGCGAGATTCCGGTGTTCTACGACGGCGCGTATCGCACCCGGCCGATCGAGGACATCGTCGAGGAGATCAAGCAGGTCGTCAAGATCACCGGCTTCAGGCGCTTCCAGTTCATCGACGATCAGATAACCGGCAAGCACAAGTTCGCGCGCGAGTTGTTCAAGGCGCTCGAGCCGCTCAACATCCGCTTCTCATGCCTGTGGACGATCAACTCGAATCACGACGACGAGCTGCTCGATCTCGCGGCCAAGGCGGGAATCTTCCACGTCAACATCGGCGTCGAATCGATCAGCCAGGAAAGCCTGCTGTCGATGAACAAGATTCAGAATCACGCGGGCCAGTACAAGAAGCTGCTCAAGAAGCTCGAAAAATACGGCATCTACTACTCGCTTAACTTCCTGTTCGGGCTGGAAGAGGATCATCCCGGAATCTTCGACGAGACGCTGAAATTCCTGCACGAGGTCAAGGCGCCCGAGGCGTTCTTCAACACCGTGACGCCGCGCGTCGGCACGCCGATGCGCACGCAGCTCGAAAACGAGGGCCGCGTGATAATCCCCGACGCCGACCTCTACACCAACAACTTCCGCTGCATGTTCGTGCCGAAGAACATGTCGCCGCAGGAAGTCGAGGAAGGCGTGTGGCGCTGCACCAAGGAGTTCTACTCGCTGAAGTCGATGTTCAAGCGCCTGCTGATGCCGCCGGGCAAGTTCACCTGGCAAGGCCTGACCGAGAACATGCTCTTCTACTGGGGCGCGAAGCGTCAGATCGATCCGGTCGATTACTATTAGTCTCTGTCTCCTCTCTCTGTTAGGAGAGCTTTGCGCAACCGGCAATTGTGATGGAGGTTGAGCGGATTGGTGATGGTTGATCATGGGAGAGTGTTAAGCTTTG
>JBOHWI010000453.1:0-5756 GCA_050736675.1 Binatus sp. (SeqCode) | reverse complement strand
GCGCCAAATGCGGCACTGAAAATCCGGCTGGTAAGAAATTCTGCGGTGATTGCGGCACGCCGCTCGCGAATCTTTGTCCAAAATGCGGTGCCGATAATCCAGCGGGCAAACGCTTTTGCGGTGAGTGCGGCACGGCCCTTGGAACACCTTCCGGGTCTGAATCCAGGAAATCTGGCCATCCCGCGATTCGACTAACGGAAACCTCCGTTCGGGACAACATCGAGGGTGAGCGCAAGACGGTTACGGCGCTGTTCGCCGACATCAAGGGTTCGACGGAGCTGGAGCAGGACCTCGATCCGGAAGAAGCGCGCGCGATCGTCGATCCCGCACTGAAGCTGATGATCGACGCCGTGCGCCGCTACGACGGCTACGTCGTGCAGAGCACCGGCGACGGCATCTTCGCGATTTTCGGTGCGCCCGTCGCGCACGAGGACCATCCCCAGCGCGCGCTTTACGCGGCGCTCCGAATGCAGGAAGAGTTGCGGCGATACTCGACCAGGCTCGTCGCCGACGGCGGCAATCCGCTCCAATGCCGAGTCGGCGTCAACACCGGCGAGGTGGTCGTGCGCTCGATCTCGACCGGCGGCGGGCATGTCGAGTACACGCCGATCGGGCACACGACGAATCTTGCCTCTCGAATGCAGGCAGTGGCTCCCGTGGGTTCGATCGCTGTTGCGGAACCCACGCGCAAGCTGTGCGAGGGCTATTTCGCGCTCAGGCCGTTGGGTCCGACCAAGGTCAAGGGCGTCAGCGAAGCGGTCAATGTGTACGAAGTGACGGGGCTCGGCCCCCTGCGGACGCGACTTCAGCGCTCTGCAGGGCGCGGGCTGTCAAAGTTCGTCGGCCGCGAGCGTGAGATGGAGGCGCTCAAGCGCTCGTCGGAGCAATCGCGCGCCGGGCGCGGGCAAATAGTCGCTGCGATGGCCGAAGCGGGCACCGGCAAGTCGCGCCTGTTCTTCGAGTACAAGGTCAAGAACCAATCGGGCTGGATGGTGCTGGAGACGTTCTCGGTCTCGCACGGCAAAGCGGCCGCGTATTTCCCGGTAATCGACCTGCTGCACAACTATTTCCGCATCACCTCGGATGACGATGCGCGCGCACGGCGCGAGAAGGTTGCAGGCAAGATCGCAATCCTCGATCGATCGCTCGAGGACGTGCTGCCGTACCTGTTCGCCTTGTTGGGCATCGTCGAGGGCGACGATCCGCTGGCGCAGATGGATGGGCAGGTCAAGAAGCGGCGCACGCTCGACGCGATCAAGCGGATATTGCTGCGGGAATCGATGAATCAGCCGCTGATGGTGATCTTCGAGGACCTGCACTGGATCGACGAGGAGACGCAGGCGTTCCTTAATCTGCTGGTTGACTCGATCGGCACCGCGAAGATCCTGCTGCTGGTGAATTACCGTCCCGAGTACTCCCATCAGTGGAACAGCAGGACTCACTACATGCAGTTGCGGCTCGACCCGCTCGGCAAAGAGTCCGCTGATGAGATGCTCTCCGCGCTGCTTGGCGATGACGCGCAACTGGCAGCTCTTAAGAAACTCATCATTGAAAAAACCGAGGGCAACCCCTTCTTCATGGAAGAGACCGTGCAAGTCCTGCTCGACGAAGGCGCGCTGGTCCGCGACGGCGCCGCGGCGAGACTCACGCGGCCGCTTGGCGAGCTCAAGATCCCGCCGACGGTGCAAGGCATCCTCGCCGCGCGCATCGACCGTCTGCCGCCGGAGTCCAAGGACCTGCTGCAAGCGCTGGCCGTCATCGGCCGAGAATTTGCGCTGTCGCTGATTCGCGTCGTGGTCCCGAAATCCGACGACGAGCTCAACCGCCTGCTGAATGACTTGCAGTTGGGCGAGTTCATCTACGAGCAGCCGGCCGTTGGCGATGTCGAGTACACCTTCAAACACGGCCTGACTCAGGAGGTCGCGTTCGGCTCGGTGCTGACCGAGCGGCGAAGGGAACTGCACCGACGCACCGCGGCTGCGATCGAATCTTTGTACGCCGAGCGGCTCGAAGACCGCTATTCTGAATTGGCTCATCACTATGGCCGTGCCAGCGACGCCGCCAAAGCGGCGCACTACCTTCATCTTGCGGGTGAACAGGCGCTTGCGCGCTCGGCCTTCAGCGAAGCGCTCGCACACCTGACCGCGGGTATGGAACAGCTCATGACTCTGCCGGCAAATCCAGCCCGCGAAGCCCAAGAATTGCAGATGCAGCTAGCTCTAGCCTCGGCGTCCGCTCCGGTGTACGGTCCGGCTTCCGACCAAGCTGAAGCAGCCTGTTTACGAGCCTACGAGATATCTCGGCGCAGCGGCGAGAGTGTCGAACTCCTTCGAGCACTCAGCGGGCTTAGACTCGTCCATAACACCAGGGGCGCTGTGCACAAAGCGCACGAGCTGGCCCAAGAGAACCTGGAGATAGCCCGCAGAGTCAAGGATCCAACCCAGCTTGCGATCGCCCAAGCTGCAGTCGCCTTTACCCTCTGCACAATGGCGGAACTGGCGCACGGACGAGCAATGATGGAAGAAGCGGGCGCGTTGCTCGGATCTCTCCCTGACCTGCATCCTATCCGGGTAAGTCAGCCTTTAATGCTCGGTCGCACGCTTTGGCTGCTCGGCTTCCCGAATCAGGCGCTTAAGCGGACACGCGAGGGTGAGCTCGCCGGGCGGCGCATCACCAACCCCTTAGCGAAGGCTTTCGCTCTTCAGCCGAATGAAGTTCATATCTGGTGCGGCAATCTTGAGGAGATCCGGGAAAACGCGCAAGCGTTGTCGCAGGCTCCTTGGGTGGCGGAAATAAGCCCGCTCTTCGCTGCGCGCGCGGACCTCGCTCGCGGCTGGCTGCTCGCCAAAGAAGGAAAGTCCGAGGGGATAGCGATGATACGCGATGCGATGGCGCGGACGAGTGCGACCCGCTTTGGCCTGACCCGCTCGATGTACGGCTCGATGCTGGCGGAAGCATGTGCGGCGGTCGGCCAGATCGACGAGGCGATCCGCGTGCTTGATGAATCCCTTCCGTTCGCGCAAACCGAGGAGCACTACTACGAAGCCGAGCTGAATCGGCAGCGCGGCGAGTTACTCCTGAAGCGCGGTAACACGGAACGCGCAGCCGCTGAAGACAGCTTCCGCAAAGCAATCGATATCGCCCGCCGCCAGAGCGCCAAGTCGTGGGAGTTGCGCGCGACCTCCAGCCTCGCACGCCTGCTCGCGAAACAGGGCAAGCGCGATGACGCGCGCGCGATGCTCGCGGAAATCTACAACTGGTTTACCGAGGGTTTCGAGACTGCCGATCTGAAGGATGCGAAAGACTTGCTCTCTGAGTTGAGTGGATAGCCGCGTATGGCGAAAGTCGAACGTCTGAAACCTGGCGAAGTCAGCGGCGCGGCTGACAAGAGCGAGATCGAGACGCGCGCGCTGCGTGGCGAGGGCCTGATCAAGGTTTACGGCGGCCGTGCCGTCGTCGACAACGTCAACGTCGTCGTCAAGCCGGGCGAGGTGGTGGGATTCCTCGGCCCCAACGGCGCCGGCAAGACGACCACTTTCTACATGCTGGTGGGACTGCTCAAGCCCGACAAAGGGCGGGTCACGTTCAGCGGCGAGGACATCACGACCCTGCCGCTCTACCAGCGCGCGCGCCGCGGGATCTCCTACTTGCCGCAGGAGCCGAGCGTCTTTCGCAAGCTTACGGTCGAGCAGAATCTGCTGGCCGTGCTCGAAACTCTGCCGCTCAATGAAGAGGAGCGTTATGCGCGCCTGCAAACGCTGCTCGACGAACTCGGCATCGCCAAGCTGGCGAAGTCGAAGGCCGGCGTGCTCTCGGGTGGCGAACGACGCCGCGTCGAAATCACGCGGGCGCTGGTGCTCGATCCGGTGTACCTGTGCCTCGATGAGCCTTTCGCCGGAATCGATCCAATAACAGTCGTCGAGATTCAGCGCGTCGTGTCGTATCTGAAGGAGCGCGGTATCGGCGTGCTGATGTCGGATCACAACGTCCACGCGACGCTGTCGATCATCGATCGCGCCTACATCATTCACTCGGGCAAGATCTTGTTCGAGGGCAAGCCGCGCGACATCGTCGCCAGCGACGCAGTGCGCCAGGTATTCTTGGGCGAGAGATTCAAGCTGGCACGATAGCGGGATCGATCGACGCCGCGACGAGTCGAACTAGTAGGGGACTCCCGACGCGCTAAACCCTGAATTTGGCATCGGCGGCGGGTAGGTCGGATAGCCGTAACCACCGTAGCTCGGCGCGTAGCCGGAACTGAAGCCGCCGTAACCTCCGCCGTAGCCGCCGCTGCCGAACGTCATGCCGCCACCCAGCAGCATCGGGATCAACGTCGTCAGCATGCTTGGCGGCGCGGCGTTGTATTGCTGATATTGCTGCTGCTGTTGCTGGTACGCGTAAGCGTCGGGTGGTTGATAGTTCTGATAATCCTGGATCGAACCGGATGCAGCGTACGGATCGTAGCCGTCCGACGGCATCGCATTGGAGGACGGAACTCCGTTGACAGTCGATCCGGAACCGCCCTTGCCGCCGGCCAACTCGGGACTGATCTTGATTCGGTTGTCGACGACCAGCGTTGAATCCTTAAGATAGTGACGAGCCTTCTGCTCGGCGTCAGTCTTGCCGAAATCGCTCGCGACGAAACCGAACAAGATGACCTGCTTGCCGCCGCTGGGACTGGTGACGACCTGCGCGCCGACCAGCGGCAGCGAATGATGCTTCAAATAATCGGAAAGACCCTGACTCTGCGGCGAATCGATCGTGCCGCCCGCGACTGTGCCGGCCGGCGACGGTGGCGGCAAATTCGAAGTCGAACCGAAGCTGCTCGAAGTCCCGAGCGGCGCCGCTTTCGTCGCGCCGGCAGTCCCGTAAGGATTCTGCACCGGCGTGCATGCGGACAATGCCGCCAGCGCCACCGCCAGCCCGACGGCAGCCAAAGCATCAGCGATGCGAGACATACGGTTGGAGTATAGTCCTGTGCTACTCGCCTAACAATTCGACGAATTTTGAACAATTTCGTTTCATTTCGCGAGAAAGGCTTCGCGTTGCGAGAATGCGTTACTCATTGTGCGAGAGGGGCTGCGTCGAATCTACGGTTTTCGATGGCACATTCGATGCACTTGCGAAGTGCAGGATGAGGAACTAGATGCTGACGAACAAAACAAATCAGGCTCGACCCGAAAAGTGCGTCGCTACGGCCCAGCTAGAAGCCGCGCTCGCGCGATTGAGCCTCGAAGATTCAAAACTCGGCGAACACTTGCTCAAGGCGGCTGTCGCCGGCGCCGTGGTCGCGCGCCAGCCGGCGGATACTATTTTGCGGGCGGAGGCGGCAGAAGCATGGAACGCGATTAAAACTGTGATCGCTCATCACCTTGCCAGCCAAGAGGAAATCGTCCTGCCGTGGATGAAGTCGCACGAAAATTTTCCGCCCGATCTGATCATGCGCGCCTGCGAGCAACACCGGCGATTGCGCGAACTCGCACGAACAGTCGACGCGGCGTCATTCATCACAGGCTCGAATGAAGAGGTCGCGAAAGTGGGAACCGCGCTGACGGCCTTCGCGGTTTGCCTTGACGATCTGATCGACGGCGAAGAGCGCGATCTGTTCCCGATGATCCAGAGGAGCCTGTTCGAGGAATCCGCCAGCCCCGCGAGTGCGTAACGCGCTCTTCTCCTCTCCCAGAATGGAAGAGGATGAAGGAGAGCAACTGTATTGGATAGTGCCGGTGGCGGCGGGTTGCCCACAGGGTCCACAG
>JBOHWI010000452.1:0-5328 GCA_050736675.1 Binatus sp. (SeqCode) | reverse complement strand
CGTCGCGACTTCGACCGGCTTGCCGTCTTCGGGCACCACGCCGATCACACCGAACTTCGCGCCGACGGCCACGGTGCGGTCGAACAGCTTCTGCACAACCTCAGGACGCGCGTCGGTCGCGATGTCGTAGTCCTTGGGCTCGACGCCGAGGATTCGATCGCGCACACATCCGCCGGCAAAAACGGCCCGAAAGCCGGAATCGACGAGACGGCGAACGATATCCAGCGCTTCTTTCTCTCGGTCGTTCATGCGCGGCGCGACTCTCCAGCCGCACATTTTATAGCGGCGCGGTTGCGCCGTGCCATATGGCCCCGGCCCGTGTCATTCTGAACGAAGCGAAGAATCCCGGATCTTTCTCGACGCTTGTCGTCGCACCCCCAACCACGGAGCGACCGGAGGACCCGCAGTGAAGTGTGTGTAAGCGCCGCGCCTACCCCTCGGTCAACGGCGCCCGCCCGAGCGTGATTCCCCCGTCGATGGCGATGACTTGGCCGGTCACATTGACCGCTTTGTCGGAGCACAGCCACGCCACTGCGCGGCCGATGTCCTCTTCGGTCTGCTCGCGGCCCAGCGGGACTAGTTGTTTTACGACAGAGTCGAACACCACGCGCGCGTTCGCGTCGCCGCCGCCGAGCGCCGCGCCCAGTTCTTGCCAAATCTTGGTGTAGATGAGTCCCGGTGCAACCGCGTTGACGCGAATTCCCGACGGCCCGAGCTGCAGCGCGAGCGTCTTGCTGTACGAGATCACACCGGCCTTGGCCGCCGCATACGCTGGCAGCGCGGGAGCCGCCTGCAGGCCGGCGATCGAAGACGTGTTGCAAATCACTGCGCCGCGCTTCATCCGCGGTGCAATTTCGCGCGACACCAGATAGACCGAGTTCAGGTTGAGATCGACAAAGCGACGCCACGTCTCGACGCTGTCCCACTCGCGTCGATTCCCGCTTTCGAACCATGCGCGGTCGCCGCCGCCGGCGTTGTTGCAGAGCACGTTGGGATGAGCGCCGAAGATGGCGGCGATCTCCTCGACCGCGCCGTGCACCTGCTTCTCGTCGGTGACGTCGGCGGCAAAGCCTTGCACCTGCGACGCGATCGCGGCGGGCGGCGGCGCCAGGTCGCGATCGATCACGGCGATTTTTTCGACGACTTTCTGTTCCAGCAGCGCGTTGACCATGCCGAGCCCGAGTCCGCGCGCCCCACCAGTCACGATTGCGTATTTCACTGATTTTTCTCCGACGCGGCCGAGTGGCGGCCGCGAGCGCTCAGGCAGCTTCTTTGCGGCCGCCCGAGTATTCCTTTCTATAGACGCGCAGCAGAGCCGCGAACACCGACATGATCGCGGGGCCGAGGAACAGGCCCAACGGCCCGTACGCTTCGAGCCCGCCGAGAATCCCCAGGAACAGCGCGATCGTCGGCAGGCCGGTGCCGTGCTTCATCGCGAGCGGCTTGATGAAATTGTCGATGACGGCAAGCGCGATCGAACACCAGATGAGCAGGCCGACCGCCGCCGACCAGCTCGCCGCGAAACCGAGGTAGATCATCGCCGGAATCCATACCAGCGCGGTGCCGCCGATTGGCATCAGGCCCGCGGCCGCCGACGCGATCGCCAGGAACAGCCAGTACGGCACGCCGAAGATCAGCATGCCGATGCCGATCGACACGCCCTGCAGCACCGCGGTCAGCATCAGGCCGCGCATCACCGACGACAGCGTCGTGCGCAGCGTGTCGAAAATCGCTTTCTTGTCGTCCTCGTGCAGCGGAGTCAGGTCGCGCAGACCGTGGTAGTAGTATTCGCCGTCGCGCAGCATGTAGAAGAACGCGAGCAGCGCGATACCGAAATCAACGACGAAGCCGAGCACGTTCTTCGCCGCTTGGGTAGCGTTCTTGGCCACATAATCGCTGGTAAGCTGCGCCGCTTGCAGCGTGAGTTTGGGCAACTCTTCGTCGAGCTTGTAGCCGCGTTCAGCCATCTTCTTGGCAATCCACGCTCCGGGCTCAGTGTTGACCGCCCAGTCGTGCAGCTTCGTTACTCCGCCGCTGTTGACGGATTGCGAAGCCTGCGCGTAGAGCGACTGCGCCTCGACCACGAGCCGCCCCGAAGCCCAGACCGCCGGCAGGATGATTCCCAGCCCGACGACCGCGCTGATAATCGCGGTCGAGAGCGAGCGCCGCTTGACGTATTTTTCGACTTCGATCAGCGCGGGATGCGCCATGAAGGCGAGCAGGATTCCCCACGCCAGCGGCGTCAGGAACGGCAGCATCAACTCGTACAGCTCGTAGGCCATCACGGCCAGGAAGCCGAAGAAGAAGAGCTGCACTATGCGCTCGCGATCCATTTTCTGCGGCGTGGCGATCCTCCGTGCGTGCGCGGTTCTCGGCGCGAAATCCTAGCAGATCGCCCCCGCTACGGTCGCCTGTTGAAAGGCTGAATCCTGTCTTAATGACGTTGCGTCTTTTTTGTGTCGTCCTGACGATGCGAGCAACGCGAGTTGAGGAAGGATCTCGGACAGCTTCGCGCCAGCGAAGCCGGTACCGGTTTCCGAGTCGCGTCTGAGGTTATGCAAAGCTCTCTTGTCCGAGGCGCGGTTAGGAGCAGATTCTTCGGTTGCCCGCCATCCAAATATCGGTTACCGTCAGCGTTTGCTTGATGTGTTTAATCCATACCCCTCGCCCGTGAAGGCACGTAGCTCAGTGGGAGAGCGCTTCCTTGACACGGAAGAGGTCGGCGGTTCAATCCCGCCCGTGCCTACCAGGTCCGTGCCCACAACCGCGTGCGCGTCTCGCTCCGCCGCTTCCCGCAATGATTAGAATTTTCGCTTGATGAGTTCCAACGTAACCGTAAAGGTCGGCGGCGAATCCCGCGTCGTGCCGGTCGGCACTGTCGTTCGCGACGTATTGAAAAACGGGATTCCGAGTAAGGATTTGGTCGCCGCGCGCGTCGACGGCAAGGTCGTCGATCTCTCGCGCAAGCTCGAGCACGACTCCACGGTCGAGCCGGTGATTGCCGGCTCGCCCGAGGGTCTCGAGGTTATCCGTCATTCCACCGCGCATCTGATGGCGATGGCGGTGCAGGCGCTCTATCCCGGCACGCAGGTGACGATCGGCCCGGTTATAGAAGACGGTTTTTTCTACGACTTCGCGCCCGCCGCGCCATTCACGCTCGAGGACCTGCCGAAGATCGAAGCCAGGATGCGCGAGCTGGCGAAGGCCGACATCAAGATCACGCGGACCGAAGTCGCGCGCGCGGAAGCCGTCGCGAAATTCTCGGCGATGGGCGAGAAGTACAAGGTCGAGATAATCAACGAGGCTGAGGATCCGATTTCAATCTACAGCCAGGGCGACTGGATAGATCTTTGCCGCGGACCGCACGTCCCCTCGACGCGCTATTTGAAGGCATTCAAGCTGACCAGCGTCGCGGGCGCGTACTGGCGCGGCGACGAGCATAACGCGATGCTCTCGCGCATCTACGGCACCGCGTTCGCGACCAAGGAGGCGCTCGACGAGCATCTCAAGCTGGTCGAGCTCGCCCGCCAGCGTGACCATCGCAAGCTCGGACGCGAGATGGGCCTCTACATGTTCGATCCAATCTCGCCCGGCTCGCCGTTCTACCTGCCCAAAGGCGCCATCATCTTCAATGAGCTCATCGACTATATGCGTCGGATGTACCGGCGCTACGGCTACGACGAAGTCGTCACGCCGCTGATCTTCAAGAACGAAATGTTCAACACGTCGGGGCATTGGGAAAATTTTCGCGAGAATATGTTTCTCTCGCCCGATCCCGACGGTGACGAGCACACGATCGACACCGGTCCCGACGGATGGCATCACGGCTACGGACTTAAGCCTATGAACTGTCCCGGGCATACGGTCGTGTACCGCGCCGAGAAGCGCTCGTACCGCGACCTGCCGCTGCGCTTCGCGGAGTTCAGCCGGCTGCATCGCGCGGAGCGCTCGGGCACGCTGCACGGCCTGATGCGCGTGCGCGCGATGTCGCAGGACGACGCGCATATCTTCTGCCGCGAGGATCAGATCGAAGACGAGATCTCGCTGAATCTCCAGATGGTGCGCGACGTGTACGGTGCGCTCGGTTTCGATCACGTCGAGTTCAAGCTCGCGACCATGCCCGAGCAGCATCTCGGCACCGAAGAGCAATGGCAGATGAGCGAGGGCAAGCTCGCCCACGCGATGAAGCGCAATGAAATTGCGTTCGAGATAAATCCGAAGGAAGGCGCGTTTTACGGCCCCAAGATCGAGATTTACGTGTCCGACGCGCTCAAGCGCAAATGGCAGGTCGCGACGATTCAGCTCGATTACAACGCGCCCGAGCGCTTCGACCTGACCTACACCAACAGCGCCGGCGCCGAAGAACGCTGCGTAGTGATCCATCGCGCGATCCTCGGCTCGCTCGAACGCTTCATCGGCGTGCTGATCGAGCATACCGGCGGCGTGCTGCCGCTGTGGCTCGCGCCCGAGCAGGTGCGAGTGCTGTCGCTCAGCGAGAAGGTCGAGACTTACGCAAAAGAAGTCGCCGACCTGCTCAAGCGCGAGGGCTTTCGCGCCCACGCCGACATCCGCAACGAGAAGCTGGGATTCAAGGTTCGTGAAGCCGAAATGGCTAAGGTGCCGTTTATGGTAGTCGTCGGCGAGCGCGAGGCGACAGATCGCTCCGTATCGCTGCGGTTGCTGCGCGGCGAGAAGAGCAACGTGATGCCGCTTGCCGCCTTGCTCGAAAAATTAAAACAGGAGCCGGTGCCGGCCTAGGAAATCGTCCGGCCATCAAGCCGGAGGAGGTGCTTTATCCGAAGAGACTTCAGAACCCCACCCTCGAGAGAGCCCGCGATTCGCGTCAATAACCTGATTCGCGCGCAAGAAGTCCGTGTTATCGACGCCGACGGCACGCAGGTCGGAATCCTGCCGCTGCGCGAAGCGATCAAAGTTGCGGAGGCGCGCGGCCTGGACCTGGTCGAGGTGTCGGCGACGGCGACGCCGCCGGTTTGCCGCGTCACCGACTTCGATAAGTACCGCTACGCGCAGAAGAAAAAGTCGCACGACTCCAAGAAGCATACCATCAGCATGATCAAGGAAGTGAAGATGGGGTCGGCGACCGGGCAGCACGACGTCAACTTCAAAACCGCCCACATCAAGCGTTTTGTCGGAGAGGGCCATCGTGTTAAGCTCACCGTTTCGTTCCGGGGCCGCGCGATTACTCATCCCGAGCTCGGACGGGCCTTGATCGAGAGAATTATTGCGACGGTAACGGATATCGCACAGGCGGAAGGCAACCCACGGATGGAAGGACGCAACATGTCCGTGCTGCTGACGCCGCGATAG
>JBOHWI010000451.1:0-2584 GCA_050736675.1 Binatus sp. (SeqCode) | reverse complement strand
GCCCGAAACGGACGGGGCTAACGGCGCGAATTCCGATGACGACTGGGAGACCGGCTCGCGCGAAGAGAAACCTGCGTCCAGCGTCGAGGTCGAAGCGCGCGACGCCGCGCTCGAGATCAAGGAACTCAACAATCTCGAAAAGCTCGATTGGCGCGAGTATCTCGAGAACTACTCGAACAACTGGCAGGAAAGCACGCCGGCCGACAACGACGACGACCATCGCAGCGCGCTGGAAAACACGCCGCTGCGCCGAACTTCGCTCGAAGACCACATGATGTGGCAGCTCAGGCTTTCGAACCTGTCAGAATCCGATCAGCAGATTGGCGCGACCATCATCTACAATCTCAACGAAGACGGATACCTGGAAACCCCGGTCGATGAACTGGCGGCGCAGCTTGAAATTGCGCCCGCCGAGGTCGACCGCGTCCTTGTGCGCGTGCAGCGCTTCGATCCACCGGGCGTTGCCGCGCGCGATCTGCGTGAATGTCTGCTGGCGCAGATGCAGAACCTGGGGATGGAAGAATCGCTGGCGGCGCGAATCGTTACCAGTCATCTGGATTTGCTCGAAAAGCATCGCTACGCGGAAATAGCCAAGGTTCTGAACGTGCCGGTTGAGACGGTGGGGCAGGCGGCCAAAATCATCTCGCTGCTCGAGCCCAAGCCAGGGCGCGACTACGGCGGCGACGAGCCGACTTACGTGGTGCCCGACGTTTATATCCACAAGGTCGGCGATGATTACGTCGTCACGCTCAATCGCGACGCGGTGCCGCGCCTGCGCCTGGCAGGTTACTACCAGCGCGTGCTCAACGACGTGGATGTCGCGCCCGAGACGCGGGAGTATCTGCAAGAACGGCTGCGCTCGGCCCGCTGGCTGGTCAAATCGATCTACCAGCGTCAGCAAACGATCTTCAAGGTCGCAACTTCGATCGTGAAATTTCAGCGCGCGTTCTTCGATCACGGCATCAGCCTGCTCAAACCGCTGGTGCTCAAGGATGTTGCCGAAGATATCGGGATGCACGAATCCACCATCAGCCGCGCGACCGCGAACAAGTACGCGCATACGCCGCAGGGAATTTACGAGCTGAAATTTTTCTTCACCTCGGGGGTCAAAGGCGCCGGCGGCGAAGACGTGAGCGCCGAAACCGTCAAGGAGCAGATTCGCGGGATGGTGACGGCGGAGACGCCGCAGAATCCGCTGTCGGATCAGGCGATCGCGGAGATGCTGCGGGCCCGGCAGATCAATATCGCGCGGCGCACCGTGGCCAAGTATCGGCAGGCGATGGGAATACCGCCGTCGGCAAACCGCAAACAGATCGGATGACCGCTCGTATTGCAGGCGAAGGAACATGAGCAAAATGGATGGGCAGGGAAAGCGCGGGCGCGCCACCAAGCGCAAAGTGCGGCGCGCGGCGCGGATCGCCGACGCCCCGGCGACTGAGGTGAGAGTGACGTTTCGACACGTGGAGCCGACCGATGCGATCCGGCTGTACGCGGAACGGAAATTCGCGCACGTCGGCAGGTTGCTCAAACGGACCTGTGACGCTCATCTGATTCTCACGGTTGACAAATACCGGCAGCACGGCGAAGTTACTGTCAAATCAGGGCGCCTGTCAGTGACCGCGCAAGAGGAAACCAAGGATCTCTACTCGGTAATCGATCTGCTGGCGGACAAGGTTGGACGCCACCTGAAAAAGCATCTGGAAAAAATCAAGGCCAAAAAAGTCAGATCGCTTTCGACCGGCGAGGTCTTGAGCGGCATCGAGGAAATTTGATTTCGCGAAGGGAGAAACTTCCGCGATCGCCATCTCGTTTCACTGAAAAAAATGAAAATTACCGATATCCTCAGTCCTGATATGGTCATTGCCGACTTGAAGGGCACGACCAAGCCGGACGTTTTGAATGAACTGGCGAAAGCCCTGGCGGCCCAGTACAAGGAAGTCCAGCTCGGCGACCTGACCGCGGTTCTGGCGGAGCGCGAGCGGCTGGGCTCGACTGCGATCGGCGACGGCATCGCAATCCCGCACGGCAAGCTGCGCGGGGTTACGAAAATAATCGGCGCGTTCGGGCGCCATGCGGAGGGAGTCGATTTCGATTCGCTTGACGGCGGCCCGTCGCAACTCTTTTTCGTGCTGGTCGCGCCGGAGGATTCCGCCAGCCTGCATCTGAAAGCTCTCGCGCGCGTCTCGCGATTGCTCAAGGAAGGATCGTTTCGAAGCCGCCTGCTCGCGGCCAAAAACAACACCGAGCTATATTCCCTGATCAAGGAAGAAGACAACAAGTACTGAGGCGGCGAATCGCGTCCGCCTCGAGTCGAGGCAAAAGCCCGCAGCCCGATGAGCTCGCCTCAGCCACCTCGCCTGATAATAGTCACCGGTGTCTCAGGTTCGGGGCGCGCCTCCGCGATGCGCGTGCTCGAGGACCTCGGCTTCTACTGCGTCGATAATCTGCCGGTCGCGCTGGCGCCCAACGTCGCGATGCTCGCGGCAGGACGCGATCCTGCGCTCAAGGGCGTCGCGCTCGGCGTGGATCCGCGCGAGCGGCTGTTCTTCCCGCAATGGCCGCGGATATTCGCGGAGCTCGATGC
>JBOHWI010000450.1:0-4641 GCA_050736675.1 Binatus sp. (SeqCode) | reverse complement strand
GCGTCGAGCAGATCGAAGATCGTCCCGCTGGCCGGCTGATAGCCGATGCTGGTATTCAGCGGCGCCGGGTTGGCAGGGTCGATGCCGGGCGGGAAAATCTCGTTGGTCGTGACGTGGCCGAACGAGGTCGCCGCCATCTCGTACGACCGGTTGGGGAAGGTTGGGCCGACCACCGAACAGAAGTAGCGATCGTCGATCGCAAAGGTCTGCGCCAACGAATAGTAGAACGACAGATCATCCTGCGTGTAGTAGCCCATCGTGTTGTCGCCGGTCGGCGTCTCGGTCGTGTCGATCTGCTCGGTCGCATCGTTTTCGAGCACGAAGCCGTCGTTGAGCGTCATCAGGAGGGCGTCGGCCGGATCCAGATAGTTAGCCTCACTATGAGCACCCTGCCAGTCGTGTTGCAGGTCCGGTCCGGGGCAGTAGTTCGAATCGTGGAACGAAGTGACGACGCTGCCATCATCGTCGACGTTCGAGTTGGTGCAGTTCAGGTTGCCCATCATGTCGAAGGAACAGGTCAGGCCGTCGACGCAACTGTGATCGCTGTTCTTGCAGGCGCCGGCGTGGTACGGGCTGCCGGGCGCGTACGGCAACGCACCCAGGTAGTTATCGAATGAATGGTTCTCCTGCATGATGATGATAATGTGATTGACCTTGTGAACGTTGCCCTCCGCGCGGGCGGTCGCGACCGAGAAGGCCAGCGCGGCCATCGCGACGCAGAAACTCGCCGCTACAAACATCGTGCGTCTCATGATCTCCTCCGTTGCACGGGGTGGTTGGGCTGACCCACGCTGCCCCCGACGCAGCGCACGTCCGACTACCAAGAGACTGTTGTGCGTGGAGATAGAACCGCGCTTCGTTCACAAACGCAATACAAAATCGTAACAGCCGCGTAACAAGCGTATGTTTAGACGCGTTCGATTAATTTATGTAGCGGAAATTTAAGTCAGCGTCGATTGCGACGTGTTCAGGAAGCGGCTGCGCGATTCGTATCGAGCAGATTGTCGCGCAGAAAGGCGCGCAGTTCGGGCTCGACGCGCTTGCCCAGGTCGTACGACGCCCGCGGGAAATAGCAGGTCTCGACCTTTGCGCCGCGCCCGCGCAATGCGTTCGCGAGCTTCATCGCCTGTCCGACGGGCATCCGATTGTCCTGCTCGCCGTGCATGATCAGCACGCTGCATTCGAGTCTCGGCGGCAGATGCGCGATCACGCTGCGCTCCTTGAGTATCCGCTTGCTCGGCCATACTTCGCGCAGGATCGACAGCTTGGTGCGCAGCGGCGCATCCGGCCACAGCGACAATGGATCGTAGCATCCCGACTCCAGGATGAGCGCGCGCGGGCGCGAGTCGTAGTCCATCAGCAATCCCGCCGCGACCGCACCATGCCCCAGTCCCCACACCGCGAGCCGCGTCGCGTCGACGTCGGCGCGCCCGGCCAGGATGTCGAGCGCCTTGCGCGAGGCCAGCACTGACGGCTGCCCCACGAAGCGGCTCGGCCCGGACGACTTGCCGTAGCCGGGAATATTCACGCACGCGACCTGGATTCCCATGGCCGCGATTCTCTGGCTCATCTTCACGCATTGCTCGACGTTGCCGTCGCCGCCGTTGAGCACCAACAGCCCCGGCCGCCGTCCCTGCTCCGCAGTGCGCGTCAGGTAACCCTCGATATGGTAATTCTTGGGCCCCATCGCGAGGTCGAAGTTGAATTGATCGACGTTCTTGTAACTGGACGCGATCGATTTGCCGGGAAGCCGGCATGCGATCATCGACGTCGCAAACAACAGTGCGACAATCCAGGCTTTGCCAAAATCTTTAATCGATACCGGGTGCATCTGTGAAACTGAGAGTAGCGACGGGTCAGAGCATTCGTCTGACATTGGCTCGCTAATGTACTCGCATCGTCACCGATTGAAAACAGGCCGGCGACGCCGCCGCAACGCACCGCATTGAATCGCACCGAAGTTTCACCGATACTTCTTGATTCACAAGCGTAATTTTCAATTCACCGCGCTAACTTCTGGTGACGGCAATGGCTACGCAGGCAGAAAATAAGGCTCCAGCATCGGCGGCCATCGATTTCGAAAAAAACGGCGGCATCGTCGCCGCGATCGCCGTCGACCACCTGAGCCGGCGCGTGCTGATGGTCGCCTACATGAACCGCGAGGCCTTTGACGAGACGGTCGCGACCGGGCGCGCCTGCTACTTCTCGCGCTCGCGCAACAAGCTGTGGCGCAAGGGCGAAGAGTCGGGAAATTTTCAGCTCGTGCGCGAGATTCGCATCGACTGCGACGCCGACGCGGTCGTCCTCGCCGTCGAGCAGCGCGGCGACGGGGCCGCATGCCACGAAGGCTACGAGTCGTGCTTTTTCCGCATGCTCGACGGCGGCGCGTGGCAGGTCGTCGATCGGCGCCGAGTCGATCCCGCCAAGTACGGCCCCGGCTACGGCCATCAACCCAAGAAAGCCGGCTGAATCGGCATGGCTGACAAGGTCCTGAAATTCGGCATCCCCAAGGGAAGCCTCGAGAATCAGACGCTCGAGCTGATGCGCAAGTCCGGATGGCGCATCACGGCCGACGCGCGCTCTTATATCCCGGCCACCGACGACCCTACCCTGAGCTGCCGCATCCTGCGCCCGCAGGAGATGCCGCGATATATCGCGGACGGCTCGCTCGACGCGGGCATCACCGGAATCGACTGGATCGTCGAGAACAACGTCAAGCTGCACCAGGTCGAGAGCTTCATCTACGCCAAGGCGACCTTGACGCCCTCGCGATGGGTGCTGTACGTGCGCAACGATTCGCCGGTCAAGCGGCTCGAAGACCTGCAGGGAAAGAAAATCGCGACCGAGCTGGTGCGCTTCGTCACGCGAATTCTGGCCGAGCGCAAAGTCAAAGCGGAAGTCGAATTTTCATGGGGCGCGACCGAGGCCAAAGTCGCCGAAGGCATCAGCGATGCCGCCATCGACGTGACCGAGACCGGCTCGTCGATTCGCGCCAACGGCCTGCGCATCGTCGAAGAACTGATGACCTCGAATCCGGTGCTGGTCGCCAATCCGGCGGCGTGGGCCGATCCATGGAAGCAGGCCAAGATTCGCCAACTCGGAATACTGATACGCGGCGCGCTCGACGCCGAGAACCGCGTCTTCATCAAGTTGAACGTCGCCAAAGAACATCTCGAAAAAGTGATCGCACTGCTGCCGTCGATCACCGCCCCAACGATTTCACACCTCTACCCCTCCAAAGCCCTGAAAGGCGTCGAATGGCTCGCGGTCGAGACAGTGATCGCCGAGCAAACAGTCCGCGAGCTGTTCCCGAAACTGCTCGAAGCCGGCGCCGTCGGCATAGTCGAGTTCCCGCTCAACAAGATCATCGGCTGACCGCGCTCACAAACGCGCCCGCTCGGGGCTAGTGCCCCGAATAGTGGGGCGGGCCGCTATAGTGGGGCGGGCGTCCCTGCCCGCCATCGACGCGCAGCCTCCGCGCCGCCGCGAGGAACCGTCCGCCGGTTCCTCAACCTCCGCGGCAGGGGTGACCTCCTTCGGCTTCGCTCAGGACAGGCTCTGCACCCGGTGAATTTTTGGTTGTGCTCGCGAAGTTGTCGCGCTACGGCCTTCGGCACCACTGATGCGTCGATTCGCCCGCGTAGGCCTTCATTTTTGCCAAGCGTCTAAACAGAGTTGAAATTATATGGGAACCGCGCGCCGGTTCTCGCCTCTTCGCCCACGCCAATGAATTGCTTAGAATGAGAGCTTGCATTTCGTCCAGTCCGATCATAAACGCACGAGGATTCAAGAGGGGAAAATATGCCAGCAGGGGGACAGGTCATATCGGTGCTCAACATGAAAGGAGGCGTGGGCAAGACCACGATCGCTGCTCACGTTACGCGCGTGCTTTATCGCGAGCTTTCAAAAAAGACTCTTCTGATTGATCTCGACCCACAATTCAATTTGACACAGTGCGTCATAACCCGCTCGAATTACGACAGCCTGAAGAAAGCCAACAGTACCATCTTCGCCGCAATGGAGCCTCCCTCCAGCGTCGGTCTTTTTGATGTCGCCACGAGTACCCAACCTCCTCCGAAGCCCGACGACCTTGCGATACGTCTGCGGCGTTTGCGAAATGACAAGGCATATCTCGATTTAGTTGCCGGTGATTTCGATTTAGTCAAATACAGCCTAATTTCAGATCAACACAAGCTTCATTCCGTTCAGCAGCGATTCCTTCACTTCGTAGCTCTCGCTCGTGCTGAATATGATTTGATCGTTATAGACTGTAATCCTAGCAGCTCTTTCATTACCCTTTGTGCCCTAACTGCATGCTCTAGACTCTTAGTTCCGATACGCCCGGACCGCTATTCCATTTTAGGTCTGGAGCTCTTGGCCAATTTCCTTGAAAGAATTCCCACCATCATTCCCAAGCCCAGAATAACGATCCTGCTCAACGGCATTCCTCGCCAAAACTACAAACCTGCTATCGAGAATGAACTGCGCGCTCATAAGACCTTCGGCAGCTCTGTTCTAGCGCAGAAGCTTCACTACTCAAGACTACTATTGGCGAGCAGTGAGTACGTTGGCTTTGCTACCGACAAACCGGTTCCACATCGAACTCGCCTTGAAAAAGAGATTTCGGATATAGTCACCGAA
>JBOHWI010000449.1:0-4339 GCA_050736675.1 Binatus sp. (SeqCode) | reverse complement strand
GCAAATGGAAGATCGCGTAGGGCGTGCTGACGCCCTCGCGATCGGAAATCATCGCCCCGTTGGCGCGCGAGCGAATCGTGCCCGACCACGGCGCGTAGCCGTTGAACAACGTATTCATCAGCCCGTTACCGCGGGTGCTCTCGAGAAACCGGCCGCGAAAACCGATCAGGCCGCGTGCCGGAATGTCGTACTCCAGGCGCACGCGGCTGCTCGCATGGGTGACCATCGTGCGCATCTTGCCCTTGCGCGTCGAGAGCATCTGCGTGACCACGCCGATACACTCGGCCGGGATGTCGACGACGAGCATCTCCATCGGCTCGAGGATCTGGCCGTCGGCCTGCTTGGTGATGACGGTGGGCTTCGAGACCTGCATCTCGTAGCCTTCGCGGCGCATCGTTTCGACAATTACCGCGAGTTGCAATTCGCCGCGCCCCATCACGCGCCACGAGTCATGCGTCAGTTGCTCGACCCGGGTGCTGACGTTGCGCCGCGCCTCGAATTCGATTCGCTCGCCGAGCTTGCGCGAGGTGACGAAATCTCCCTCGCGGCCGGCCCACGGCGCGTTGTTGACCGAGAAGGTCATTGCCACGGTCGGCTCGTCGATCCGAATCGGCGGCAGCGGGCGCGGATTCTCGAGGTCGGCGATCGTTTCGCCGATCGCAATATCCTCGACGCCCGCGACGATCACTATCTCGCCGGCGCTGGCGGTCGCGCGCTCGACCCGCGTCAGGCCCTGCCATCCGTAGATGTGGGCGACCTTGCAGACCACGGTCTTGCCGTCGCGCCGGCACAGCGAGTAATTCTGCGACGCCGTAATCGAGCCGGCTATGATTCTGCCGACCGCGAGGCGGCCGACATAGTCGTCGTAGTCGATATTATTGACCTGGAATTGCAGCGTCGCGTCGGCATCGACTTCGGGCCCCGGCAGGTGCGCGACGATCGCGTCGAACAGCGGTATAAGATTTTCGCTCGGCGTGTCGAGCCTGAACGACGCGGTGCCGGCGCGCGCCTGCGTGTAGAGCACCGGGAAGTCGAGCTGGCTTTCGTTCGCGCCGAGGTCGATGAACAGATCGTAGACCTCGTCGAGCACCTCGGGCGCGCGCGCGTCGGGGCGATCGATCTTGTTGATGCAGAGTATCGCGGGCAGGTTAGACTCGAGCGCTTTCTTGAGCACGAACCGCGTCTGCGGCAGCGGCCCCTCGCACGCATCGACCAGCAGCAGCACACCGTCCACCATCGACAGCGTGCGCTCGACCTCGCCGCCGAAGTCCGAATGGCCCGGAGTATCGACGATGTTGATGCGCGTGGCACCCCACAGGATCGACGTGTTCTTGGCCATGATCGTGATGCCGCGTTCGCGCTCGAGCGCGTTGGAATCCATGACGCGGTCGATGACCTGCTCGTTGGCGCGGAAAACGCCCGACTGCCGCAGCATCGCGTCGACCAATGTAGTCTTGCCGTGATCGACGTGCGCGACGATCGCTAAATTTCTTATGTCTGGGCGTCTCATTTTGTGGCTAATGCAACGCGCGGCCGAGCCTCCTCAGGTTCGCCCGCGCGTCTTTGCTATTCTAGCCGTCGCCGGCAGCAGAGTAAACGCAGGGCCGCGAAAGATCGGCGAAATATTCCGGTAACACGCTCGCTACGGCGCGTTGAGTTGCTTCTGTGCGTCGTGCTGGAGCTTCTGGAGCAGTTGCTCGATATTTTTGATCTCGGTCACGCGCCAATAGCCATCGTCGCCGCGGGTCAGGTGGATTTCCCACTCCTGCCCCTTGTGATCCTTGAAGTCGGTGTATGCGGTGTCGCCATTCCGATGCATCAGCACGAGCGAGCCGGCCACGGTCGCCGTGGGCATCTGCACCTCGCGCGCGCCGTCATTCACCTTCTTGACCGCCCATGCCTGTGTCACTTGGGCCATCGGCTTGGTAAGAAGGTCGATCGCCGCGTTGCCGAGCATCGCGCTGAGCGGATCGGCGCCTTGCTTCTGCACCATCTCGTGGCCCGCGTTCTTCACTACGCTTTCGAAATCGACATACTTGGCGGCTTCGTCGCCGTTGCGCGCGTCGATCGCCTGTTTCAGTCGGAGCACGGCATAGCTCGGAGTGTTCGGCAGATAGAAAACCGCCCAGCCGGCAACCGCGGCCAGGATTAGAATCGCGGTGAAGTGGCGTAATACAAATCGCATCGCAGCTGTTCTTTATACGCTCGCGGAGGCGGGTTCGATTCAGCGCGGAGAGAGCAGACTGGCTGCCGCCCTGTCGAGCAACCAAGTGACCTCGCCGTCATGCGGCGCCACAATCTGTGCGGGAAACTTGTCGGGGTCGCGCGGTCCTTCCAGCACGTCCTTCACCGCCGCCGCCTTGCCCTGCCCCGCCACCAGGAACATCACGCGATGGGCATTGTTGATCACCGGCGGCGTGAAGGTGAGGCGCTTGCGCGGCTCGGCATCGACCTCGACGGCGACCACCATGCGCTGCGTTTCGTGTATCGCCGGATCGCCCGGAAACAGCGACGCCGTATGACGATAGTCGCCCAGCCCGAGCATCACGAGGTCGAAGCGCGGGAATTCGCTGTCGCTGTCGCCCAGGCCTAACCTTTTGCGCAGTTCATCCTCGTAGGCGGCGGCCGCGTCCGCCGGCCGGTCTTCACCGCGCATCCGATGCACCTGGTCGGGCCGCAGCGCCAGCTTGTTCAGCATCGTGCGATTCGCCATCGCGTAGTTGCTTTCGGCATCATCCGGCGGCACGCATCTTTCGTCGCCCCAGAAAAATTGCACTTCCTTCCAATCGACGCTCAAATGAAATCGCGTCGCGAGCAGATCGTAGGTTGCCGCCGGCGTCGATCCGCCCGAGAGACAAAACGTGAACTCGCCGTGGGTGCAGATCGCCTCGCCGGTTATGTGCGCCACCTCTTCGGCGGCGCGGACGTAAAGTTCCTGCGCGTCCTTCAGGATGATCAATTTCGTTTCGGACATGCCTTACCTGGCGATCGCTGCGACTACTTCCTGGCGCAGCGCCTCGATCGCGCCAATCGGATCGTCTCCGCCGAGATGTACGTGAATCACGCGCCGGCCGTGCGCCTCGAGCGACTGGAAGTCGCCGAGGTACTGCGCCCGGTTGAGCTGGGCGAAATCGTACGGCGCACCCGGAATGGCAACCGAGTCGCGATGGTCCTGCGTGATTTGCAGGAACAACCCGGTGTTCGGACCGCCCTTGTGCAACTGTCCGGTCGAATGCAGGCAGCGCGGCCCGTAGCCGAAAGTCGTCGCGATACCGTAGCGCTCGATAACAGCCTTGCGAATCGCAGCGATCTCCTTGTCCACCGTAGGATTGGGCGCGACATACACCATCGTGGCAAAGTAGTCTCCGGGTTTCGCAAGATTCATGAACGCGCCCAAGACCGCGCGAAAATCCTTGCCGGCTTTCAGCGCGTCGCCGGCGGCGCCGCCCGCAAAGAGCGCGAGCTTACCTTTCTCTGCGGCAGGCGTTTGCGCCGGAAAATTTTTGGTGCGTGCGAATTCCGCTAGGATGCGGCCGGTGTTGTCCTTGCTCTCCTGCACGCCCGGCTGCATGAAGGGCTCGACACCTATCACGGCGGCGGCGGTCGCCGCAGCGATCTCCCAGCGCATGAACTCTTCGCCGAGGTCGATTTTGTCCGACAGCGCGATCTGCACGGTCGGGATGCCCGCCGCCTTGATCGCTTCGAACGCCGCGTCCTGCGCAGCATCGGCGCCATTGCCGAGCTTGATATAAAAGAACACACGGTCTTTGCCGTAACACTTCGCGGCGACGATCGGCTCGTCGCAAACGGGAACGATACCGATGCCGTTCTTGCCGGTGCTTTCGGCAATCAACTGCTCGACCCACAGACCGAACGCCGCGATTGGCGGAGAAACAATGAACGTGACTTTGTCGCGGCCGGCCTTCTTCAGCGCTCCCAGAGCCGCGCCCAAACTGACTCCTGGATTTTCCTCGACCCGCACGCAGGCCGCGGAACTGTGCGTCATCCGAATCGCGCGATCCACGAGGGTCGCCACATCCATTCCGATCAGCGCGGCAGGCACCAAGCCGAAATACGACAGGACCGAATAGCAGCCGACGATGTTTGCAGGATTCAGAAACACGCGGCGAAATTTGTTTTCTTTCGCGAGCGCCGCGAGATTCGTTTCCGGGTCGGTGATCGCGACAAAATGCGACCCGGCGGGATTCGACGACTTTGCCTTCACTCGCTCGAAAAACACGTTACAGTGCGACAGCGTCTCGATGGTCTTGCCGGTCTTGCTCGCGACGACGAACAGCGTCTTCGTGATATCGATGTTGCGCTCGACTGTCCCGGGGAT
>JBOHWI010000448.1:0-7883 GCA_050736675.1 Binatus sp. (SeqCode) | reverse complement strand
ATCCCCAACTCCGCACGCGCCTCCAGCACGCGGACGCCGGCGGTCCGCAGCGTCAGGTTCTGCTCGTAGGCGACCGCGATCAGCCGCGACAGCACCGGATCGTTGAACACGTTCCACCAGTCCCGGTACTGGTCGCCGCTGCTGTCGACGACCGGGTTCGCGGCTTCATTCCACTTCGCGGCGACCTTGATCGGCGGCTGATGGTAATCGGGCCCGAGCATGCACCCGCCGGCGGCGATCAATGCGAGCGCGATCGCGATAAATTTCAATCGCGCCAAATGCGACTTCAAATCCCGCCGCACGCCGGGCGCACCAAGGCCGTATATGGAACGGAATCTCTCTTTCATCCGGCTCGTGATCAGGCGCGCGGTCCGCTTCCGATCGTTTCCCCCTGCATGAAACACTCCGCGAACCTTTGTCCCGCAAATTGCGCCGTCAGGCAACTCCGCGCGGCAACGAATCATCGGGTCTTTGTTAACGCGATGCCGGTTGGGAGGCGCTCACGCTCGGGAGGCGCTCTGCAGATAGTAGAGAATAGATTCCGCAGCTTGCTCGCCGCTGTGGATGCAATCCGGGACGCCCACGCCGCGATAGGCAGCGCCGGCCAGCGCCAGACCGCGGAGAGTTGCCGTGCGCCGCTCGATTCGGGCTACTCGATCCAGATGGCCGACGGCGTACTGCGGCATCTGCTGGGGCCATCGCTGAACGTGCGCGAAGATGGGCTCGGCGCGGACGCCGAGCAGCGCCGCGATTTCTTCGCGCGCCGCCGCAACCAACGCGGCGTCGTCGAGCCCCATCATCTCGGCCTGCAGCGCTCCGCCCAGGAACGTGCGCATCAAGACGGTCCCCTCGGGCGCGCGATGGGCGAATTTTACGCTCGAGAAGGTGCAGGCGATTATCTTGCGGCGCTCCGTGACCGGCACGACAAAGCCGAAGCTTTCGGGCAGGCGTGGCAGCTCCGCGGCGCGATAAGCGAGATTGACCGACGCCGCCGAAGAGTAATCGATCTCGTCGAGCAGGCGCGCGAGTTCCGCGTCGTGCGGCTTCAGCAGTCGCGCGGCATCGTACGCCGGCGTGGCGACGATCACCGCATCGGCGTCGAAGCCGGCGCCCTCGGGCATCTCGACGCGCCATCCGCCGGCGCCGCCGTCCGCCCGCGCGAGGCCCGCAACTGCGGTGCCCGTGCGAACAGACTCGCCGAGCCGCGTGGCGAGGGCCTCGACCAGCGCGCGCATCCCGCCACGAAAGCTCAGAAACAGGCTCCATCGCGCGCCGCTCGTGCCTCGGGCCCGGACTGTACTATTGCGGCTGGCCGCTCTGAGCCCCTTGTAGAGGCTGCCATAGCGCCGCTCCATCTCGATAAAGCGCGGCATCGTCGCCGCCAGGCTCAGCAGCTCGGGATCGGCGGTGTAGATTCCGCCGGCCAGCGGCTGCGCCACGCGATCCAGCACTTCGCGGCCGAGTCGGCGCGTGACGAACGAAGCCAGGCTTTCATCGCCGCCCTCGCGCCGCGCCGGTATCAGCGGTTCGAGCGCCATCCGCAGCTTGCCTGGAACGCTGAACAGCGGACTCCTGAAGACCGGGAGGAACCGCGTGGGCGCGAGCAGGCTGAATCCTTCCGGAATTTCGGCCAACCGTCCGGCGCGCACCACCAAAGTTTTGCGGAAGCGTTCGTCGGTTTTGATCAATTCGGATTCGAGACCGAGGCGCTTGGCCAGTTCGAGTGCCCACGGTTTTTCGGAGAGGAATGAATCGGCGCCGGTCTCGATGACAAATCCGTCGTGGCGAACGGTCGCCAGTGCGCGGCCGAGGGTGGGCCCTTTCTCGAACAGTGCGGTTTCGAGCGGAAATTCGAGTGCGGCGGCGAGTTCGCGTAGGCGGAATGCGGCAGCGAGTCCGCTGATTCCCCCGCCAATTATCGCGACCCGCCGATGACCGCTCGTTGAACTCACGTCTTCGCACTCATCGAGTAGTCCCGCTATTCCGGGTACTCGAAGTACACTACGCCCAGCGGCGGCAGTCGCAGGTTCAGTGAGTACGGGCACCCGTTCCAGCCGACGTCATCGGTCGAAACTCCGCCACGGTTACCCTGGTTGCTGCCGCCGTAGACCGCCGCGTCAGTGTTCAGTATCTCGCGGTAGTAGCCCCGTTCAGACACTCCCACGCGATAGCCCGCGCGCACGGCAGGCGAGAAGTTGCACACACATAGGAGACGCTGGCTGCTCGATAAGCCCCGCCGCACGAACGCGATGACATTGGAGTCCCTGTCGTTAGCGTTGACCCATTCGAAGCCCGCCGGGTCACAGTCGGACTCATGCAACGCAGGATGGGTCCTGTAGATCATGTTGAGGTCGCGAACCAGCCGTTGCACCCCGCGATGCGGCTGGTAATCGAGCAAATGCCAATCGAGGCCCGCGTCGTGGTTCCATTCATTCCACTGCCCAAACTCGCCTCCCATGAACAGCATCTTCTTGCCGGGGCGCGCCCATTGGTATCCGTACAGCGCGCGCAGATTAGCAAAGCGCTGCCAGTCGTCGCCCGGCATCTTGGCGAGGAGCGCGCGTTTTCCGTACACGACCTCGTCATGCGAAAGCGGCAGAACGAAATTTTCGGTCCATGCGTACACAAGTCCGAAAGTCAGATCGTTATGATGATAACGGCGGTAGACCGGATCTTTGGAGAAGTAGTCCAGCGTGTCATGCATCCATCCCATGTCCCACTTGAATCCGAAACCCAGCCCGCCCGCATACAGCGGCCGGCTCACTCCCGGCCACGCCGTCGATTCCTCTGCGATCATAAGCACGCCCGGATGGAGTCCGTGAATGCGCTCGTTGAGCGACTTCAGGAATGCGATGGCTTCCAGGTTCTCGTTGCCGCCGAAATCGTTTGGGATGAACTCTCCCGCGCGCCGGCCGTAGTCGAGGTACAGCATGGATGAAACCGCGTCGACACGCAGGCCGTCGGCGTGCATCTCTCCCAGCCAATAATTCGCGTTCGAGAAAAGGAAGGACTGCACTTCGCTGCGCCCGAAATTAAAGATGTATGTGCCCCACTCGGGATGCTCGCCCTGACGCGGATCCTGATGTTCATAGAGGGCGGTCCCGTCGAACCGTCCCAGCGCGAATGCGTCCTTGGGAAAATGCGCCGGCACCCAATCGAGAATCACGCCGATGCCCTGCTGATGGAGATGGTCCACCATGAATCGGAAATCGTCCGGCGTGCCGAATCGCGAGGTCGGCGCGTAATATCCCGTCACCTGGTAGCCCCACGATCCGCTGAACGGATGCTCCATGACCGGCATCAACTCGACGTGGGTAAAGCCCATGTCGCGCACGTAGCTCCCGAGCTCGAGCGCCAATTCGCGGTAGTTGAGCGAGCGCCCGTGCCCCGCCGTTGCGCGCTTCCACGAACCGAGGTGCAGCTCGTAGATCGATAGCGGCGAGCGCAGTGGATCGCGAGTGGAGCGCTGTTCCATCCACTCGCGATCGTCGAAGCGATGATCCGAGCGAAACACGACCGACGCGGTCGCCGGCGGAACCTCCGCGTAACGCGCGAACGGATCGGTCTTCAGAAACACTGCGCCGTCGGGCGACCGGATCTCGTACTTGTAGATGGCGCCGGGCCCGAGATCCGGAATGAACATCTCCCAGATGCCCGAGCTTCCGAGCGAGCGCATCATGCTGAGCCTTCCATCCCAGCTGTTGAAGTTGCCGACCACACTGACACCGGCGGCGTTGGGCGCCCATACCGCGAAGGCGACTCCGGCAACGCCATCGACCTCGCACGGATGCGCGCCGAGACGCTCCCAGGCGCGCTCGTGACTTCCTTCATTCCACAGATGCAGATCGAGATCGCCCAGTGTCGGCAGAAACGAATACGGCTGATGCATCCGGTAGGTTTGATCGCCCGGGTAGCAAACTTCGATCTCGTAGCGAAAGACTTCGTGCCGATCCCTCACCAGTAAATCGAACAGCCCGTTGCCGTATGCGCTCATCGCGCGCGGCGCCTCGCCGTCGATCAGCACCGCGACGCTTTCCGCGTTGGGCCGAAAGGCGCGTACCATCACCCCGTTGGCAGTCGGATGCGCGCCCAGGATCGAGTGGGGATCCCGATGGCGCAGTGCGAGCAGGCGTTCGATATCTTCGCGTGCGACGCCGGGCAGAGCGCGATCGTGGCGCGCGCGCGCTTGCCGGCGGCCGGCACGATCTTCTTCCCGGATGCTTTGCTTCTCGGTCATATTCGCTACCCGGTGTCCGCTGTCCGTCTCTTGTTTGCGCCTGGCGCCGGCGATTAGCCGGTCGTGCGCGCGGCGATAATCTTTGCGATTCCTTCCAGTGGAATCTGGATCCAATTGGGCCGGTTGTTGAGCTCGTATCCAAGTTCGTACAACGCCTTTTCCATGACGAATGCGTCAAGTAAGACGCCAAGCCCGGCGCGGTCCTCCGGCACCAGCGGCGAGTTTCCTGCCTTCGCTAGATAGCCGCGCAGAAATGCCCACGATACCCACCGCTGCCAGAGTTGCGCCCACGGTTCGAACGCCGCGTGGCTCCTTTCGCCGAGTGTGCCGGACCTTACGATCTCCAGCAGTACGCTCATCGACGCATAATCGAACGAGCGCAGCATCCCGGCGACATCGCGCAGCGCGGACCGCTTGCGGCGCCGCTCGATCAGCGAACGCGCGGGCTCGCCCTCGAAGTCGATAATTGCGAAATCGTTGCCGGTATGAAGGATCTGTCCGAGATGCAGATCGCCGTGCGTACGGATCCGCAACACTCGAATCGGATTCTTCAGGAACGCCTCGAAGCACGCTCCGATCTTCGACTCCCAGCCCTCGAGCTTCTGCGCGAGCGGTCGCACCGCTTCCGGCAGAGTCGGGATGCGAAGCTGCAGCAGTCGTAGGGTCTGGCCGAGCAGGTTGCGCATCGACTGATAGGTCGAGCGCTGATAGAGCGCCGTGATTTCCTCCGGAGCGAACGCCGGGTCCTCGCTATCGCCGGCGAACGCAAGATGAAGCTCGGCCACCCGCTGACCCATCAGGCGCGCCGCGTCGAGGTACGCTCCGACGGCGTGCGCCGCGACCTCGTTGGGACCTTGTTCATCGAAAAAGTTCGCCTTCTGCGGCGGCGGCAGGGCCCCGGTGCGCGTCGCGGCGCGCTCGAAATAACGGTGTAGCTCGGCCAGCGTGAACTGCCACGCATCGCCCTGATTCGCGATCCAACCTTGCAGAACGGCAAGCGTGCGCGGTTCGGCACGCGGCGGTCGGTACTCAAGCCATCCTGCAAGCTGCGGCGAGTGGGAAGAGTGAGTTTTTTGGGTCAGGAACCTGGTCATCTCGAGTTCGGGATTCGTGCCGGGATCGAGCTGCCGGAAGATCTTCATGATGAGCTTGTCGCCGAAGACTATCGACGTGTTGCTCTGCTCCGCCTTGAGCGCCCGCGGCTCGAGACCGTCGCGGGCCGGCCCGCGCAGCGCGCGCAGCGCCGGCGTTGTCGATCCGGTCAGCTCCGCGCCGCGCGTGCGGATACGGCGGCGCCGCTCGATCGTGTCAAGCATCGCGGTGGAAAAAGCCGGGTCCAGGGTCGCGTCGTAGAGCAGGCCCGCCTGTGTCCGTCCGCGAGAGCCCATTTCCAAATCGGCCACCGCGCGTTCAGGAAATCGCGTGCGCAGTTCGTCGGCCCTGCCGCCCTGCGCGGACGCCAGCGGCATTACGTAGGTCTCCGGGTCGCCCAGGGTAAACTCGACCTGGAACAGCGCCACCGACGCTCCCCCGTCGGTCCCGTTGGATACCGGCCATGAGTCGGCCAATGCAATGCTTTTGATAGTGCGAGCCTTGCTCCGGAACCACCTGCAGTGTGGCATGTACTCGACCATCGCGCGTTCCAGCGCACCGCGCCCGGCCCCGGTAAGCAAGGTCTCGAGCGACGACGGCATTCGCACCTTCGGAAGTTGATATTCCGCCAGGTCGGGACTGGGCAGCGCGATGCTCTTGGGTAGACCGATCGAAAACCACAAGAAGACGTGCGGGCCCAGGGTAATCACGTAGGGATGTTCGGTGATTACGGGAAAGGGGTTGCGGCCGAACAGTTCGGTCGGCACCATCCCCTTGAACCGCGCCAAATCCAGCTCCACGTAATGCACGAAGCGCGAGAGATTGGCCACTACCAGGATCTGCTCGTCTTCAAAGCTGCGCAGGAAAGCGAGCACGTGGGCGTTCTCGGGATGCAGAAATTCGATGGTCCCGCGTCCGAACGCCTTGAACTGCCGGCGCAGCGCGATCAACCGGCGCATCCACCAAAGCAGCGAATGGCGGTTCGATTCCTGCGCTTCCACGTTGACAGTTTGGTAGTGGTATTCGTAATCGATCACCACCGGCAGGATGAGCCGCTGCGGATTGGCCGCCGAAAATCCCGCGTTGCGATCGCCGCTCCACTGCATCGGCGTGCGTACCCCGTCGCGATCGCCCAGGTAAACGTTGTCGCCCATCCCAATCTCGTCGCCGTAATAGACGACAGGCGTTCCCGGCAGCGAGAGCAGAAGAGCGTTGTTGAGCTCGATGGTGCGGCGGTTGTTGCCGAGCAGCGGCGCGAGCCGGCGGCGGATTCCCAGGTTCACGCGCATCCGCCCTTCCTGCGCATAAGCGCGATACATGTAGTCGCGCTCTTCGTCCGTCACCATCTCGAGCGTCAGCTCATCGTGATTGCGCAGGAACAGCGCCCACTGGCAGGTCGCGTCGATCTCGGGCGTCTGCGCCCAGATGTCAGTGATCGGAAAACGGTCTTCAGTCCTCACCGCCATGAAAATCCGCGGCATCAGCGGAAAGTGAAACGCCATCTGGCATTCCTTGCCTTCTGCCAGGTAGGTGACCGCATCCTCGGGCCACTGGTTTGCCTCCGCCAGCAGCATCCGGTTGGGAAAGTTGTCGTCAACGTGCTTGCGAAGCTTGCGCAGGAACTGATGCGTCTCCGGCAGATTCTCGCAGCTGGTGCCCTCGCGTTGGTAGAGATACGGCACTGCGTCGAGCCTGAGCCCGTCCACCCCCATCCCGAGCCAGAAATCGACTACGTCGAGGATCGCCTTCTGCACGGCGGGGTTGTCGTAGTTGAGATTCGGCTGATGCGCGTAGAAGCGATGCCAGTAGTACGCCTTGGCAATCGGTTCCCACGACCAATTGGAAATTTCGAAGTCGCCGAAGATAATCCTGGCGCCCCGGTATTTCTCGGGCGTATCGCTCCACACGTAAACGTCGCGTTCGGCGCTGCCCGGCGAAGCGACGCGCGCTCTGCGGAACCAGGGATGCTGGTCCGAGGTGTGATTGAGCACCAGCTCAGTCACAACATAAAGTCCGCGCGCATGCGCCTCGCGCAGGAATACCCGGAAGTCACCGAGCGTTCCGCAATCGGGATGTACGTCGATGTAGTCGGAGATGTCGTAGCCGTCATCGCGCAGCGGCGACGGGTAGAAGGGCAGCAACCAGAGCGTGTTCACGCCGAGCCGCTGCAGATAGTCGAGTTTTGCGGTAAGCCCGGGAAAGTCGCCGATGCCGTCGCCGCCGGAATCGTAGAAGGAGCGGACCCGTACTTCGTAGAAAACTGCGTCCTTATACCAGAGCGCGTCCGTGGCGAGTCCGCGGTTGCTTTCCCTTTTCTTCGCCGGACTCATGGACGGATATCGACCTTCAGAATATGCGCGGGTTCGACTAGCGGATCGAGTCGCAGGTAATTTCGTTCGGACCACGTGTAGCGCGCGCCCGTGATCAGGTCGGTCACCCGGAACGTACCGCCTGCCACTGTGCCGGGCACCTCCGGTGGCACCAATGCTGTTGCATGGTGCGGATGGAATGGATCCAGGTTAACGGCGACCAGGATCACATTGCTTCGATCGAC
>JBOHWI010000447.1:0-3761 GCA_050736675.1 Binatus sp. (SeqCode) | reverse complement strand
GCTCTATGCGACTCTGCTGCCGATCATCGCCATCACAGGCGTCGGCCATGTTGGAGCCACGGCGTACTTCTACCTGGATCGCGATTTCTTTGAACTCATCCGCCAGAACCGCGGTCGCTTCCTGCTGGGGCCGATCTTGGCTGCAGGCGGCTGCCTGATTGTGTTCCTAACCAGCTCGGCAGCCTGGACTCTTCTCGTAGCCGGTTTCCTTGCCTGGCAGCTCTATCACTATCAACGCCAGAATTATGGGTTGATTGCGTTCGCGGTTTAAAGCGCGCGAGTCCGCCCGCTACCGGGCGAGCTCAACCTGATGTTGGACCTTGGCGTCGCCGCGGCCGTTTGCAATATGTTACGCCGTATCGGTCTGGCAAATGGGATTGCCGCAGTCGCTCTTCATGGCCTCAGCATACTGCTCTTTGCCGCATCGACCGTGATGCTTCTCCGCGTGCTGCGCGCCGCGCCGCGTTTGCGAGCGACCCCGCTTGTCCTGGTGTTCGTGCTGTTAGGGTGGGCGTTCTTTGTGCCGACGCTGCTTTCGACTAACGAACTCGTCGGCTTTCAGTCCTTTGCCATCGCGCACGGCGCGCAATATCTCATCTTCATCGCCGTCGTCTCCGGCAATCGCAAGCGCGGTGCGCGTCTGGCCGTATTAGCGCTCAGCTTCGCGGCAATGTATGCGGGGTTTGATTATTTGAACAGTTCGGCGCAAGGCGTCGCTGTCTACACCGGTTTCGTCATGAGCCACTTTCTCATCGATGCCAAAGTCTGGAAGCTGCGCGAGCCTCTCCAGGGAGCCCTGATGCGGGAGCGCTTCAATTTTATTTTCACCTGATGTGGGCCTGACGCCACGGACTCGCGCCTTGGCGCAAATCGCTTTTGAGTTCCCCAGATAACGCAGAGGCTCAGGACTTTCGTAGTCTCGCGACTCGCGGCTTGCCCATAGTTGGGCATGAACGGCGCACGAATTGCGGCCGCGATGCGTCAGCCTGCGATTCTGGCCGTGGTCTGGATTTGCGCGCTCCTGATGCTGGCGGCCACCTTGTCCAAGATGCCTGGACAGTGGCGCCGCCGCGACTTCTCGAACTACTACGAATCCGCGTGGGCTTTGCGCCATGACATCGACCCGTATTCCGCGCTGCTGACGCCGATCGGCGTGCAACTCGGCCTCGAGACCGGGGGTTTGCTGCACGCTTCCGAGACGCCGCCGTTTCTACTCTGCTTCGAACCTTTGACGCTGATGCGGCCGCGGCCGGCATTCTGGCTCTGGATCGCCATCAACTTTTCGGCATTGGGGACGGCGATGTATCTCTTGCTGGCGCATCGACCCGGGCTGTCCGGTCGTGCGGCGTGGTTGCTGGCGGGACTCATTCTGATGTCGGCGCCCGTGAGTCAGAATCTCTATTGGGGACAATCGCAGCTGATAGTCCTCGCACTCATGGTCGGCGCGATGCGCGCGATGGAGCGCGAGCGCGACGGCACTGCCGGCGTGCTGATCGCATTGGCCGGCCTGCTGCGCGCATACCCGCTGCTGCTCGTCGGCTATTTTGCAGTTCGTCGAAAATGGCGTGCGGTTGCGTTCGCGACGGCCGGAATCGCTGCGGGTGCATTCGTGACGGTCGCGGCCCTTGGTATATCGCAAACTCTCAGTTTCATTCACGGCGCGTCGTGGCTCACGGACAATTATCTGATAACCCGCGTGGACAACCTTTCGCTCGCGCCATTTGTATCGCGGACGTTCTGGGCATTGACCGGTACCGCGCCCGGTTCGCACGACTGGACCAGACGCGCCGCCGTCGCCGTCGCGGACCTACTAGTATTCGGACTGACTATTCGCGCCACGCCGGCTGACACGAACCAACGAGACTGCGATCCCGACTGGAGGATCTACTCACTCTGGATCGCGGCGTCGATCGTGTTGTCGCCCGTCGCATGGCATCACTACCTGGTGCTACTGACTATTCCGTTCGTGCAGATGGTCGCATCCGCCGCTCAAGGGCGGTCGAGCTCGCGCGCCATCTGGATGGCGGCGCTGTCCTATGTCCTCTGCGCGGTTTCACTTCGCGCCTTCAACCGATTCCTGATTCCGCCGCCGACCGCGTTCCAGCTGGATTTCCCCTGGCTGGCGCGCGTCCTGGAAGAGTCGAGCTTCATCGCTCTCCTGACGGGATACATCGCCGCGTACTGGTTCGCCATCGATCATTCGCTCGAACCCGCGAGCGACACGCGCGTTCGACCAACTAGAGCCCGAGCATTCGCCTCAACTTCACGGCGCTGAATCCCAACATCGTTTCGTTGCCGACCCGGACTACAGGATCAGCGCGAAATCCCATGCTGGCCAGCTCATTGATAAGAGAAGGGTCCTTGGCAATGCTCTTCTCGCCGAAGTTGACGTTGTGATGCGCGAGAAATTCTTTCGCCTGCTGGCACGCCGAGCATCCCGTGTTCCGCATAAATCACTACTTCCATAACTGCTCTCCTTTCCCCACCCGCATTCCTCGATCGTCTATTAGTACCTGTCCGTGCGTGCCGATCAATTCATTTTCGCGGGCAGCGCGGTCACGTACTCGAAATCCAGCGCCTGATGGTTGATTCCGCGCGCGGGTGGCGCGATCCAGCTCGCGAACTGCCCGGGCGCGGTGACGGGTTTCATAAGGGATGCCACGAATTCGCGGTCGGCCTGCGTCGGTATCCAATCCGATGTGCGCCGCTGCCACTCGTCGGCGGCGACTATCTCGCCGTCCGGCGTCACGTAGACGTCGGCGAACTCGCCGATCGAGCGCCGAAACCCCCGATGCGGCAGCTTGAGTTCGACGCCAATCCCCGCTTCGCGAGTGATCTTGTTCCATCGCGTGAGCGCCCGCTCGCAATCGGCAATGTAGGAATCGCGAAGAGTCTCGTTCAACGCAATCAGCGCCGGCTGCTCGGTCTGAATTACTACTCCATTGTCTGGTTTCAATACCGTATAGCTACTTCGATTCAGTTGATGATCATCGTCGCGGTCGGTCTCCCTGAAGCGCCCTTTCAGGCCTGCACTGTAGTAATTGCCGGCATTCGTCGATAACTCAGAACCGAACAGATCGAGCGATACTGAGTAATGAAAGTTTATATACTTTTGAATGATAGTCAGATCGATTCCGCCATACTCACTGACTACTTCTGTGTTATGTCCCTTCATCAGTTGGCAAGTGCGGCTGATGATGCGGCCAACTCCCGACTCGCCGACGAAAAGGTGATGCGCCTCCTCAGTCAGCATGAAGCGGCAGGTCCGTGCCAGCGGATCGAAGCCCGATTCGGCCAGGCTCGCGAGCTGATACTTGCCGTCGCGGTCGGTGAATTGCGTGAACATGAAGTACGACAACCAGTCCGGCGTCTTCTCATTGAAAGCCCCGAGGATGCGCGGATTGTCTGCGTTACCCGAACGCCGGCGCAGCAGCGCCTCGGCTTCTTCGCGGCCGTCGCGTCCGAAGTAGGCGTGCAACAGGTAAACCATCGCCCACAGATGGCGCCCCTCCTCTACGTTGACCTGAAAAAGATTGCGCAGGTCGTAGAGTGACGGACATGTTCTGCCGAGATGCCGCTGCTGCTCGACCGACGCCGGCTCGGTGTCGCCCTGCGTGACTATCAGGCGGCGCAGGAATCCGCGGTGTTCGCCCGGCACCTCGCGCCATACCGGCTCACCCTTGTGTTCTCCGAATGGAATTCGCCGATCGGGTTCAGGTTCGGCCAGAAAAATGCCCCATCGATAGTCCGGCATCTTGACG
>JBOHWI010000446.1:0-7577 GCA_050736675.1 Binatus sp. (SeqCode) | reverse complement strand
GGTGTCGACCTGGTAAGCAACCGCCTTACGTCCGAGTCCCTTCACTGAAACAGCGGTTTCCTCGGCGGCGGCGAGATGGCGATCGGCGACGAAGACGTTGGCGCCCTCTTCCGCGAATCGAATCGCGGTCGCACGCCCGATTCCGCTGGCGCCGCCGGTGATCAGTGCATTTTTGTTTTCAAGTCTCAGGGCCATCCAAAATGCTCCTCGGCAATCTATGTGCTATTGCGGTTGTTAGCACGACGAGATGCCAAGTGAAAATCTATGCTCGCGATTTCGCGTCGAATAGAATCGTCTACTATGGCACAACAGCAAGCGGCTACCGTGCTCACGGAGCCGACCCATCGGTTCGTCGAGGTTGAGGGACTCAAGCTTCATTATCTGGACTGGGGCGGCGATCCCGACAAGCACACTTTCGTTTTGCTCCACGGCGGTGCGGCCCATGCGCACTGGTGGGACGGCGTCGCGCCGCTGCTCACGCCTTATGGGCGCGTGCTCGCGCTGGATTTTCGCGGTCACGGGCGCAGTCAGTGGGCGAAGTCAGGGGATTATGGGCCGCCGGCGTATCTGAATGACGTCCGTGGCTTGATCGAAAGCCTCGGCACGCGGGTGGTGCTGGTCGGGCATTCGATGGGTGGCGCCGTCGCGCAGTGGGTCGCGGTCACGCATCCGGAGATGCTCGAGGCGTTGATCATCGTCGACGCGCCGCACGGACCGCCGCCGTTGCTGCGCCGCCTGATGTGGCGATGGCGGCGGAAATCGCACGGCGGCATTCGCCCGGAGCTGCGAACGGCTGACGACATCATCAGGAAATTTCGCCTGCAGCCGCCGCAGACCTATCTGACGCGGCTGGAAGTCGAGCGGCTGGCGCTGCTCGGCGCAGAGCAGCTACCCACTGGCGCGTGGGCATTCCGCTTCGATCCGGAAACGCGCGCGTGGCGCAAGCACGGCCGCAGGATGACCAGGCCGAAGATCAAACAGATCAAAATGCCGACGCTGCTGCTGCGCGGCGATAAGAGCGCGCTGGTGAGTGCGTCGCACGTGCAGCGGATGCATCGCAAGATTCACGGCTCGGTGCTGAAGGAAATCCCGCGCGCGTTCCATCACGTGCCGCTGGACAATCCCGGCGACACCGCCGCGGCGATTATCGAATTCGTCGAGAGGCTGTAGCGGCGCTACGCCCGGAGCAGGAAGTCGCTCAAGTCCATGGCGTATTGCCCGTCGCTGAGCGTCATCGACTTGGGTGATCGCTTGAGCATCAGCCGCGAGATGTCCTGCCCCTGGGGCAGCATATACACGATGTCCCCCGAACCCATCGAGAATACGCGCACGCGCTCTTCGCCGCGGCGTTCCTGTCCCCCAACCTCGTAGGAGCTGACATGAAAGACGTAGCCGCGGGCGCGAATCAGCACGCCTTCGGTTTGCTCGACGATGCCCACGAAAATCCGGGTGTTGTCGTCCTTGAAGAGCCTGCGATCGATGAGGACGATCCGGTCCCCTTCGCCGATTGCCGCCATCGTGCGTTCCTCCTGTGGCTGTAGCCCGGGCAGGATTCTACTCGATCGCGCGGGCTAACACGACGCGCCGGGCCGGACCGGACAGGATCGATGGTAGTGGGCCCGATGACCCACTACCCGATCCGTTGCTATGCGATTTCAGCGGCCGGCCATCAAGCGGTCATTCTGCGGCGTCTCGCTTTGCGCGGCCCATCCCCGCACCACGTCACTCAGCTCGCGCGCTCGAATCAGATCGAGTCCGAAGCGAATCGGCAACGAGCGCGGCAGCGTCTCGATCGCGTCGCGGCCGCCGGGGCGCGTCGCCAGCCGGTCGAGCAGGCGCGAGGTCACCGTCCGGCGCTGTCCGCGCAGGTATTGATCGTTGTACATCTTGACGATCAACTCGGCCGCCAGCCGCACCGCATCCGACATGTTCATCGACTCGGACGCGAACTGATCGAGCGCCTGCTTGAGCGGGAACTGATCGGGATTCCATACCGCGACCGAACCCGCGCGCATCAGCGTCTCGATGCTCGGCGTGGTGAACGAGTAGCCCCATCCCGCCAGCTTGGTGCTGGCCGTCGCCAGCTCGGAGGGATCGAGGTTGCCCGCCTGCGCGCGCGCCTGCAAAGCCGCCTCGGTCCACACGCGGCGCACGCCGAACTCGGTCTTGGCGAGATCGGCAAGGATCATATCGTCGGTCCACAGCACGTGCCCCGGCATCGAGGCGATCACGATGCTCTCGGCGCCGTGGCGGCCGAAGAAATTGACCAGCCGCTCGCGGCGTTCGGGATCGATCGAGGCCAGCACTGCGCCGTCGCGCACGCGACACACCGACTGCAAGGCGTCGGCGAGCCCCTTCAACTGAACGTCGGCGCGCTTGCCGTCGTTGGCGGTGCCGGTGATCGACGCGGAAAATCCGGGCGGCAGCCGCAGCAGCGTATCTTCAAATGCCTGGCGCCGAAGTTCGGCCAGGGTGGATTGCGAGATGACGAACTGACGCGGCCAGGTCGGCAACAGGCTGAGCCTGCCGAGCATGCACAGCGTCGCGATCGCGGTCAGATCGAGCACCACGGCGTTGGCGCGCTCGAACGCTCCCAGAGCAGCCTCCAGCTCCTCCGGCGATCCCGTGCAGCACTTGAGCGGCGCTTCGGGGCGCTGCGCCAGGATGAACACGGTCTGCAGATCGTTGAGGTTGAGCCGGTCCGCCACCGCATGGATTGGAATCGAGTTGTCGGCGTAAGTGCGCTCGGCCTGTTTGAGCAGGTAATCCCGCTTGCCGGTTCCGCTGCCGTTGGCGGCACCGTTGGCCTTGCCATTGGCGGCGCCGTTGCCGTTGGCGACACCGTTGCTGCTGCCACTGGTCGCTTCGAACAGCGGCTCGAAGGTGTCGGCCATTTCGTTCCACGGAATCGCGTCGGCCCTGACGTAGCTCATTTCAATTTCGGCCTGGCCGGGGAAACGCGCCTGCCAATTGATCAGCACGTCCATGTAACGATAAGCGTACTTGCTGATCATCTGCTTGACGCTTGCCTGGCGGCGACTGAAGCGCCCCTCGGGAAGCTGAAACTTCTCGCCCGCCTTCTTGCCCTTGACCGCGCGCGTCATCGGATGCTGCGGGCCGTACTCGTCGAGCGCTTCGTCGGCGTCGTTGGCGTCCTCGAGCATGATCCACTTCTCGGTGTTGGAGCCTTCCTCGACAAAGCTGAGCGCGGCGCCGGGTCCGGCGCTGTCGAAGTCGGGCACGTGCGGCATCGGGCCAACCGGTCCGAGCGCGGCCAGGTATGCGCGATGCGCATCGACGCTGCCGCCCTGATGGCGCAGCAGTTCGTAAGCATAGGCAAGCGCCTCGTTGGCGCGGCTGCCGTCACGCATAAACTGCACGGCCGCGCGGCCGAGCGCCGGCGGAATTTCGCGCGCCGGGGGCATCGCATTGGGATCGGCGACGACCAGGTCGGGCTTGCCCACTCGGGCGGCGACAATCGAGCGCCGCAGCCGCAGTACGCGATCGTCGGGATGCTCGTGGAGCATCTCCTCGAGTCTGGCCAGCGCCGCCTCCGGGTCGTTGCGTTCGAGTTTGTCGAGCTGATCGGCGATGGCGCCGGCATCGATTGCCTTTTCGGGCTGCAGCTGGCGCGAGATATCGCTGACGATGTCTTCGCGGCCGAGCCTGCTTGCGCAATCCAGCAAGCGCCGCGTGTCTGTCCCCGCGCTGCCGGCCGGCGCGAGCGCTTGCCACAACGGCAGCGCGTCGCGATAGCGCCCCAAATCATGCAGCAGCGCGGCCAGCTTGCGCCGGTTGTCGGCGGAAACGTCGGGCGTGAGACAGGACAGCGCCTCGTCCGCCAGCTTCGACGCCTGATCGAATTTGCCCTGCGCGAGCCGGAGGTTGGCGCGCAGCGTACGCAGCGTGACGTTGGTCAGGCGCCCGTCGGCAATCGACGACAAGAGCGCGTCGGCGTCGTGATAACGTTCGGTCGTCGAGAGCGCTTCGACCGCGGCGGCGACCGCGAACGGGAAATCTCCGGCCGGAATCGCCTCCGGCCGCGAAATTGCGCGCGTCAGCAGCTCGGTCGCTTCCTGCAAATCGCCGGGTTCGTCGCGCTCGCGCAGCGTGACCGCGAGATGATAGTCGATGTCGTCGCGGCCGCCCACGGCAGCGGCGCGCCGCAGCACTTCGATCGCCTCGGTCAGGCTGCCGCGCGATCGCAACACGATTCCGTACTCGCACAGCCCGTTGGCGTCCTCGCGCTCCAGGCTATGCGCCTGTTCGATATCCTTGCCCGCGCCGTCGGTATCGCGCAGTGCAATTCGCGCCTGGGCGCGTCCGATCAGCGCCTGTACTTCGCTCGACGGCTGATGTTCGCTTTGCGCGAGCGTGACCGCTTGCGTGAAGCAGCTCTCAGCTTCGCGGACCCGGCCCTCGTCGCTCTGCGCGGGCGCATCGGGCGCGCCGACGCCGGATTCGAGCTCGTTGAGCAGAATCGCTTGTCCCAGCACCAGCCACGGGATCGGATTGTTGGGCAACGCGGCGCTGGCCAGGCGCGCATAACGCTCGGCGCGATCGAAATGCGCATCCTGCAGCGCGCGGCGCGCCATCACTACCGCGACTTCCGGATCCGATGCGAGCTCGGGCGCGACGTTCTCTTCCAGCGTCCTGGCGTCGAACGATTTGGGCGCGTTGTTCAGCCACAGCGCCACCGCGCGACCGCTCGACGGAAACTGCATCCGCAGCTTGTCGGACAGCGCAAACGCGCGTTCGTGCTCACCGAGGATTTCGTGGGCGAGCGCCTCGTTGGTGCATGCGTTCTCTTCGTCGGGCTGCAGGGATTTCGCCGCTATGAAGAGCATCGCCGATTTGCGCGGCTCGCCTTCCTTCAGCCACGCGGCGCCAAGATACGAGAGCACCCGGAACTTGTGGCTGTTCGAGAGCTGGCTCCACTTCTGCTCGCGCAGTCTGAGCAGCGCGAGCCGGGCGAGCTGATATTGATGGCTCTCGAGGAAGGCCGCGGCGGCCGAGATCTCCTCGCCCAGCGCGTCGGAGGGGCCCGCCGTCGCGGGTTCGCATCGCGCCTCGAGATGAACCACCGCATCGGCGCGCGTCAGCGCCTGGCGCTTGGCCGCGGTTCCGAAGTCGGTGAGGATTTGAGGATACTCGTCGAGCAGCTCCTCAATATCGTCCCACGTCAGCACCTCGATCGCCGAGATGCCGTCCTTGCGGTTGGCGCGGTTGAGATCGAATAACGCACGTTGCAAGCCTTCGGGCTTGGCGGCCGTGGTCGCGATCACGAAGCGCCCGATTGGGAGCTTCAGGCTCGCGGCCTGGTCCACTGCGTCCTTGATCTCGGCGACCGTCAGTTCGTTGCGCGAAGCGCGTAGATCGCACTTGACGGCGGCGAGCCGCGGGCGTCCGCTGATCTCGATAAGGTTGACTCCCTTCTCCGCGCGTTCCGGGTCGCGGAAGCGCTCGAGCTGAGGGAGTTGCCAATGACGCCGCAGCAGCTTCAGACAGAGTCTTTCGAACTCGTCGGCACTCCTGGGCGCCGGATAACCGGGGGCGAATTTTGCCATAGTGTAACATTTTCTAACAGATTGTCGGGAATGTTGGAAGGCCCTCAAACATCGTGGCGGGCGGCTGCCGCTTTCGGCACGTAAACGCCGCTGATAAGATCGCTTTTTAACCATGCTTAGTCTCGACAACCTCTCCAAGTCCTACGGGGGACGCAAGATTCTTGACGGCGGGAGCTGGTCGATGGCCGACGACGGACGCGTCGGCCTGGTCGGACTCAACGGCGCGGGCAAATCGACGCTGCTCAAGATGATCGCGGAAGTATTGCCCCTGGACTCGGGCCGAATCACCCGTCCGCAGCGCTCCCGCGTCGGCTACCTGGCGCAGGACGCGCCCGAGATGGGCGGCAGGTCCGTGCTGCGCGAGACGCTCTCGGCGCTCGATCGGATGCAGGCGCTCGACGCGCGGCGCAAGGAAGTCGAGGAGATTCTCGCCCGCGAGCATTCCGGCCCGGCGCACGACGCCGCGCTCGAGGAATTGGGCGAGGTGCTGACCGAGCTCGAGCATCACGACTTCTACAGCGCCGAGAGCCGCGCCACCTCGGTGCTTTACGGGCTGGGCTTCACCGACGGCGACCTCGGCCGCGACGTCGCCGAATTTTCCGGCGGCATCCGGATGCGAATCGCGCTGGCCAAACTGCTGCTCGACGCGCCCGACTTCATGATGCTCGACGAGCCGACCAACCATCTCGACATCGAGGCGCGCAACTGGCTCGAAGATTACCTGGTCGCGTACCAGGGCGGCATCATCCTCGTCTCGCATGACCGCTATTTTCTCGACCGAGTCACCACCCGCACCGTCGAGGTGTCGCGCGGACGTCTGACCGAGTACATCGGCGGCTACTCCCGCTACCTCGTCGCGCGCGAGGAGCGCGTGGCGCTCGAGATGGCGGCGTACGAGAAGCAGCGCGAAGAAATCGAGCACATCGAGAGCTTCATCAGCCGCTTTCGCTACCAGGCGAGCAAGGCGCGCCTGGTGCAAAGCCGCATCAAGCAGCTCGAAAAGGTGGTACGCCTCGAGCCGCCGGAAGGATCGCAGAAGCCGCCCGCCATTTCGTTTCCCAAATGCGAGCGCAGCACCCGGCGGGTCTTCGAACTCAAGGGTGCGGTCAAACGCTACGGCGCTCACACGGTTTACGACGGCGTCGATCTGACTATAGAGCGCGGCGCACGGATTGCTCTCGTCGGTCCCAACGGCTCGGGCAAATCCACAATGATGAAGCTGTTGGCGGGCGTCGAGCCGATGTCCGGCGGCGAGCGCATCGTCGGCCCCAGTGTGCGGGCCGGTTACTTCGCGCAGAATCTCGCCGAGTCGCTCTCCTACGATAAGACCGTGCTCGACGAGCTGGGCAACAGCGCGCAAAGCCAAACGATGGGCGAGGTTCGCTCGCTCCTGGGCGCGATGCTGTTTTCGGGCGACGACGTGTACAAGCGCGTCGAAGTGCTGTCGGGCGGCGAGCGCGCGCGCCTCGCTCTCGCCAAGGTACTCGCGCATCCGAGCAACTGTCTGCTGCTCGACGAGCCGACCAACAACCTCGACATCGTCGCCAAGGACACGCTGCTCGACGCGCTCCGGCGCTTCCCCGGCACCGTCATTATAGTCAGTCACGATCGCTTCATCCTGAATGAGCTCGTGACCGAGGTGCTCGAAGTCGGCCAGGGCCAGGCGATTCGCTACCTCGGCAACTACGACGAATATCTCGAAAAGAAAGCGCAGACCGAGGCGCCGTCGCCGTCCTCGCAGCCTACCCGCTCCGGACCGGTGCATCTGCGCGATACGCGCGGCAACAACGGCAATGCGCCGTCGCATCAGAAAAAGGCGGAGCCGCCGAAGGCCGCGCAGCCGGCAAAGGTCGATCGCGACGCCGCGCGCAGGCGCGAACGGATCGCGCGCCAGCGGACGCAGATCGAAGCCGAGATCGAGCAGAAAGAAAAAGAACGGGCCGCGCTCTCCACCGAGATGAACGATCCGAACTTCTATCTCACCCGCAAAGACGCCGACGACCTGATCGC
>JBOHWI010000445.1:0-4717 GCA_050736675.1 Binatus sp. (SeqCode) | reverse complement strand
TGTACGGGAAACCCGAAGCTTGCGCAAAGCAACGCGACCGGGACAGTTGGCGTCGCTCAGACGCTGTAAGTGGCGCGCTGCAGTCCCAGTTGATAGCGGGTCGCGTCGACCAGATTCTGCATCAGCGCAAGCACGGTCATGGGTCCGGTGCCGCCGGGATTGAGCGTGATCCACCCCGCGACTTCCTTGACGGCCTCGAAATCGACGTCGCCGACGAACTTGCCGGGGCCGACGCGCCGGAAGCCGACGTCGATCACACACGCGCCCGGCTTTACCATGTCAGCGGTGATCAGGTAGGGGCGGCCGGTGTGGGCGCCGACGCACGGGATGAGAATGTCGGCCTCGCGGCAAATTGCGGCGAGGTCGCGGGTGTGGCGATGGCACCAGGTAACCGTCGCGTTGCGCAGGCGTCCGCCGAGAATCAGCGCGGTCGGCTTGCCGGCGATATCGCTGCGCCCGATGACGACGGCACGCGCGCCATCGACGGGGACCTTGTAGTAGTCGAGCAAGGTGAGCACGCCGCGCGGTGTGCAAGGGATAAAGCGTCCCCACTGACCGCGATAAAATCCGCCGACGCTGGACGCGCCGACCGCGTCGAGATCCTTCTCCGGCTTGATGGCATCGAACAGCCCGAAGCGATCGACGGAATCGGGGATGGGCAACTGGAGCAGTATCGCATTGACGTTCGCGTCGACGTTGAGCTCTTCGATCACAGCAAGCAACTTCTCGGTGCTCGCATCCGACGACGGCATCCGCACGGTGCGGCTATCGCATCCAAGCTCGGCCGCCGCACGCTCTTTGTTCTTGACGTATTGGCGCGAGGCGGGATCGTCGCCGACCAGTATCGCCGCCAGCGACGGGGTGCATCCGAACCGGCGCTTGAGCTCGTCGACGTTGGCGCGCAACTCCGGCATCAGATGCGCACTGAGCGCCCGGCCATCCATGATGATCGCAGCCATCGGGTAATCGGTGATAAGTCGATTATAGCACCGGGTCGCGGCGAGCAAGGCGCTGTGGACAGAAGTCGGGCGTCTGTTGGCAGATCAGCTGAGGTCATCTCGTTCAGCTCGTAGGGGTCTGTTAAAGTTTTGCCGCTGATGAATGCGCCCAAGCGCACCGTTCTGTTCGACCTTCACCAAAAACTCGGCGCACGGATGACGGTTTTCGGTGGTTTCGAGATGCCCGTCAGTTACAGCGGGATCATCGAGGAGCATCTTGCGGTCCGCAATTCGGCCGGCATTTTCGATCTGAGTCATATGGGCGAGTTTGAAATCAGCGGGCCGCAGGCGCTGGCGACGCTCGAGCGGGCATTCACCAATTCCGCCGCGCGCCTGAAGGAGGGCCACGCGCAGTATACGATTATGTGCGCGCAGGACGGCGGGACAATCGACGACCTGATTGTGTACCGGCTTGCAGAGCAGCGCTACATGCTCTGTGTCAACGCGTCGAACATCGAGGTGGATCGCGAATGGATCGTCGAGCTGAACGGCGGGCGCGCCAAGTTCGAGGATGTAAGCGATGCCACTGCGCTGATCGCGGTGCAGGGACCGGTGTCCGTCGCGATATTGTCGACGCTCGCGGATTTTCCGATTGCGGACGTCGCGCGCTTCGGGGTCGCTAGCGGACGTGTCGCGGGAATCGCCTGCATCGCGGCGCGCACGGGATACACGGGCGAAGACGGCTTCGAGCTGTTCCTGGATAACGCGGGCGCGCGGCAATTGTTCGAGGCGATTGTCGATGCCGGAGCTGCGGCCAATGCCAAGCCGATTGGGCTGGGGGCGCGTGACACCCTACGGCTGGAAGCGGGATTGTCGCTCTACGGCCTCGAGCTGGATCGCAACTCGTCGCCGCTTGAAGCCGGCCTGGCGACGTTCGTAAAGCTGGGGCGTCCGTTTATCGGCGAGGCCGCGTTGGCCGCGCAACGCGAAGGGGGGCTTAAGAAAACACTAGTCGGATTGCAGACCGACGATGGCAGGATGGTCGCGCGCCAGGGTTACCGCGTGTTTCGGAGCGGCGATGACGCCGGTGTCGTGACGAGCGGGACGTTCGCGCCGTCGATTCAACGGCCGATCGCGATGGCATATCTCAGAGTTGCGGGCGCGAAAGATTTGCCGGTCGTCGGCGAATCGCTGGAAGTTGAAATTCGCGAACGCAAAACCCGGGCGACCATCGTGCCGCGGCCGTTCTATCGGCCTGCCGAGCCCGTTGAGGCATCAACTGCGCGTGTATGATTGAATTGTAGGCTAAGCGGAGGCTGGGGAAGTACAAGTTGATTCCATGAGATTTATGCCACATACCGACAGCGATGTCGCGGCGATGCTCGAGACGATCGGCGTCCGGCATCTTGATGACCTGATCGCGCACGTGCCGGCTAATCTGCGCGCGAGCGCGACGATCAATTTAGACCGCGGCTGCAGCGAAGCCGATGTGGTCCGCGAGATTTCGGCGCTCGCGGCTCGCAACACCGGCGCGTCGGGATTCGCGAGTTTCCTCGGCGCCGGCTATTACCGTCACTATGTGCCTGCCGCGGTGCGCGCTGTGGTCGCGCGCGCCGAATTCGCGACCAGCTATACGCCCTACCAGGCCGAGGCGAGCCAGGGTACCACGCAGGCGATCTTCGAGTTTCAAACGTTGATCACGCAATTGACCGCGATGGAAGTCGCCAACGCCAGCATGTACGACGGCGCTTCGGCCGCGGCCGAGGCGGTTTTGATGGCGCGACGGGTGATGCCCAAGCGCCAGGTCGTCGCACTCTCGCGTGCGCTGTGGCCGGATTATCGCGCGACGATTCGCACCTACCTGAGCGCGCTCTCCGGACTCGAGATCGTCGAAGTTCCGTTTGACGACGCGACCGGCGCGACCGAAACCGCCGCGCTCGATCGAATCGCCAACGATCGGCTGCTGTGCACGGTCACCGGCTATCCGAATGCTCTCGGCATAGTCGAGCCGCTTGCCTCCATCAGTGAAAGGACGCATCGCGCGGGCGCGCTGGCAATCTCCGCCACTGCGGAGGGAATCGCGCTGGGGTTGCTGCGGGCGCCGGGCGAGCTTGGCGTCGATATAGCTGTTGGCGAGGGTCAAAGTTTCGGACTGCCGCTTCAATTCGGCGGACCCGGCGTTGGTTTCATGGCGGCGCGAACGACTCATCTGCGTCAGATGCCCGGCCGGCTGGTCGGACAGACTCGCGATCGTGACGGTCGGCGCGCGTTTTGCCTGACGCTCAACACGCGCGAGCAGCACATCCGGCGCGAGCGGGCGACCTCGAACATCTGCACCAATCATTCGCTGTGCGCGCTGGCGGCGACGGTCTATCTGTCGCTGATGGGCCGCAGCGGGCTCCGCGAGCTGGCGGAGCGAAACGTCGAGCTGGCGCATCGGGCAGCGGACGTGCTCGAGGCTGCAGGCATCCGTCGGCGATTCTCGGGAGTGTTCTTCAATGAATTCGCGTTGACGCTGGCAAACCCCGCAGCCGCTCTGGAAGCGGCGGAGCGGGAAAGGATTCTTGCCGGCGTCGCACTGGACAGCGACTATCCGGAACTTTCCGACGCGCTCCTGGTTTCGGTCACCGAAATGAATCGCGGCGATGAGTTCAGCCGGCTTGCGGCGGCGATCGCGAATGCGGGGGTGCGGTGATGGCAAGTGCGGGCAGAATCCGGCCGGCCGCGCTAGTTGAAACTCCTGCGACGCCCGACCGGATCGAGCCAGTGGCAGGCGTGCCGCTGATTTTCGAGCTTTCATCCGAAGGGCGCCGCGGGACAGACTTGTCTCCACGTGCGGCCGGCGAGCGGCGCGGGACGGAAATCATCGGCACCGAACTTTGCCGAGAGGATCTTCGGGGATTTCCCGAACTGAGCGAGCCGCAGGTGCTGCGTCATTTCCTGCGCCTGTCGCAGCTCAACTTCGGGCAGGCGCTCGAGTTCTATCCGCTCGGATCGTGCACGATGAAGTACAATCCGGTCGTCAACGACGAGCTGGCGGCGCTGCCGGGGCTGGCGGGGTTGCATCCCGCAACGCCGGCGCATCTGGCGCAAGGTGCGCTCGAGCTGATCGCGCGAATGGAAGCGGCGCTGGCGGAAATCACCGGCATGGACGCCGTGTCGCTCCATCCCGCGGCCGGTGCCCAGGGCGAGTTGACGGGCCTGCTGATGATCCGCGCGTACCATCGCAAGCGCGGAGAGACGCGGCACAAGGTGATCATCCCGGATACCGCGCACGGAACAAATCCCGCCAGCTGCACGCTGGCCGGCTTCGAAGTCGTCGTCGCGAAATCGAATCGTCGCGGATACCTCGAAGCGGCCGAGGTCAAACGGCTGGTGAGCGAGGACGTGGCTGCAATGATGATCACCAATCCGAACACGCTGGGTATCTTCGAGCCGGAAATCCAGGAGATCGCGGCGGCGTTGCATGAGCGCGGCGCGATGCTCTACCTCGACGGCGCGAACATGAACGCGCTACTAGGCGTGGCGAAGCCCGGGCACATGGGCGCGGACATCGTGCAACTGAATTTGCACAAAAGTTTTTCGACCCCGCACGGCGGCGGCGGGCCGGGCGCGGGTCCGGTAGCGGTGAAGAAAGATCTTGAGCCGTTCCTACCGATGCCGCGATTGAAACATTCCAGCGCCGGTTACGAATTTGATGCCGAGCGGCCCGATTCGATCGGGCGGATGCGGTCGTTTAACAAAAATTTCGGAATGATATTGAGAGCCTATGCATAAAG
>JBOHWI010000444.1:0-9736 GCA_050736675.1 Binatus sp. (SeqCode) | reverse complement strand
ATCTCGGCCTGCGATCGCTCCAAGGTTTCGATCGCCGTGTAGATCGAGCCGCCGTACTTGCGCTTGAGCCGCGTCAACTCCTGGAAACGGTTGTCGATTTCCTCGAGGCGCGCGGGATCGGCCTCGACTTTGGACGCATACGCGCCGAGCGTGCGCGCGGCCTCCTCGAGGTTCGCGCGAGCCGACTTGATCATCTCGAGTGCGTCGCCGAGTTTCGGATCGAGCTCCGCCGCGTCGACCAATCGCGCCTCGGCTCGCGAGACCGTGTCGGTCGCCGCGCCGTCGGCCCCGTACAGCGCCTGCTCGGCCTCGAGCGCGGCGGCGGCGAGCTTACTCGCATTGGAGAGCACGGTCCGCTCGCGCGACAGTTCTTCATCTTCGCCGGCGATGAGGCCCGCGCGTTCGAGCTCGGTCGCGCGGAATCTTGCGAGTTCGAGCAAATCCGCGCGTTCGCGTTCGCGGCGGCTTAGCTCGTGTAGGCGCGACTGGATTTCTTCGGCGCGCGCGAAGCGTTCGCGATACGCTTCCAGTTCGTCATCGAGGTTCGCGTAACGATCGAGAATCTCGCGATGGCTCTCGGCACGCAGCAGCGAATGCTGCTCGTGCTGGCCATACACCTGCACCAACGACGCGCCGATCTTGCCGAGGCTTTGCACCGTGGCGAGCTCGCCGTCGATTGTCACGCGCGAGCGGCCACCGCCCTCGGCAATCACCCGGCGCACGACCAATTGACGGCGTGCGCCGTCGCTTTTGCGCTCTGCCAGTTCAGGCATCGCCGCTTCGCCCTCGAGCTCGAACAGCCCTTCGACGACCGCTTCTTTTTCGCCGGCGCGAATCATGTCGGGTGACGCACGTGAGCCGAGCAGCAATCCGAGCGCGCTCAAGATGATCGTTTTGCCCGCGCCGGTTTCGCCGGAAAGCACGTTGAGGCCGGCGCCGAATTCGAGATGCGCCTCCTGGATGATCGCGAAGTTGCGGATGTGCAGTTCGAGCAACATCTCGGGGCGCGCCTATCCCCAGTGGAGCTTGTCGCGCCAGATCTCGAAATACGGATGAGCGGAGCGGATCAGCGAGACGGCGTGCCGGCCGCGATGGATTTTGATTATATCTGCCGGCCCGAGTTGCGAGGACTCCTGGCCGTCAACGGTGATTGTCGTGTCGTGATCGGGCGCCTTGACGTGAAGCTCGATTTCATACGAATCCGGCAGCACCACGGGACGGTTGCTAAGCGTATGCGGACAGATTGGCGCGAGCACGATCGCGTTGAGCGTGGGATATACGATCGGCCCGCCCGCGGAGAGCGCGTACGCGGTCGAGCCGGTGGGAGTCGCGACGATCAACCCGTCGGCGCGATACGAGCAGAAGGCTGTGCCGTTGGCGAACACGTCGAGCTCGAGCATTCGGCCGAGCGGGCCTTTGCCGACGACCACGTCGTTGAACGCCTGAAACGATTGCGGGCTCTCCTCCGATGCGCGGTCGACGACTGCTTCGAGCATGATGCGCCGATCGACCTCGTAGTCCCCCGCGAGCACGCGTCCCACGGCGGCTTGCGCCTCGCTGATAGTCACTTCGGTCAGGAAGCCGAGTCCGCCGAGATTGACGCCGATGATTGGAATGCCTTCCGATGCGACCAGGCGCGCGACGCCGAGCAGCGTGCCGTCACCGCCGAGCACGACGATGAGGTCGGCGCGATCGGCGAGGTGATGCCGTTCGACGGACTCGGCCCCGATCTTTTTCGCGGTTTCACTGTCGGCAATCGGCGTCTTGTGTTTCGCGCGCAAAAAACGGGTGAGAGTTCGCGCGATGGTGATCGCTTCGGGCCGGTCGCGTTTGACGACCAGACCGACGGTCTTTATGGGTCGCTTCGCCGCCGCCATCAGGCAATCATCATGCGCTGAAATCCGCGTCAACGCGAAACCATTTTGTGTTCGTTCTCATTCTCAATGAGGCATCGGTGGAATCTTGTACGCGGTCCCGGCGGCCGCAGGATTTTCCTTGCCGTAGACGATCGCGACTGAGTTGATGTAGTAGCCGGTTGCGGTTTCGCTGGTCTGCGACTTGCTCGTCAGTACGACGATCGCGTCCGCACCCGTTTCGCAAGCTTTGCGCTGCACCGCGGGCAGCACGTCGGCCTCGCTGGCGTAGACGTTTCCCAATGCCTCCACGATTGCGACCTCCCGATAGGCGGTCAGCGGCTCGTGACGCAACACCGGCATGTTGCAATCGGGCGGCTTGGCGGCCCGGCCCGACGGTTCCACTTCCGAAACCGTCACCTGCGGCGGCAGCGAAATGACTTGAGCGCATCCCGCGGCAGCGAGCGCCAATCCAATGATGAACGCAATTCGCACGAGTAATGAAGTATCCACCGACGGGCTCGCGGGCAAGGGCACCCCGACTCTCCGCTGCTCGCTTTGGGCGTCCATTCGTATAAAATCGCGATGAGCTTGCGTCCACAAGTTAAGGCGATATCCCACGATGGCGAACACCGGCAAACCCAGTCGTCCAATCCTGGGCGCGCATATGTCGATCGCCGGAGCAGTCGGCGAGGCGCTGATCCGGGGCAGGCAGGCCGGCTGCGAATGCGTCCAGATTTTCACCAAGTCGTCGCGCCAGTGGGCGTCGAAGCCGTACAGCAAAGAGGAAATCGAGAATTTCAAACGCAATCGAATCGATACCGGCATCACAACCGTGATCGCGCACGATTCCTACCTGGTGAATCTCGGCGCGCCCGATGAAGCGCTGCGCCTCAAGTCGGTCAAGGGATTTATCGACGAGCTGCATCGATGCGAGTCACTTGGCGTGCCCACTCTCGTCGCGCACCCGGGCGCTCACGTCGGTTCGGGCATCGAGAATGGGATCAGGACGATCGCCAGGTCGATCGACGAGGCGCACGCCGCGTGCAAAGGCTTCAACGTGAAGATCGCGCTCGAAATCACGGCCGGCCAGGGCAGCACGCTGGGCCACACTTTTGAGCAGATGGTGCAGATCTTCGACGCCGTCGCGGAAAACGAGCGGCTGCGGCTATGCTTCGACACCGAGCATGCGTTCGCGGCCGGCTACGACATTCGCACTCCGGAAGGATACGAGAACACGTTCAGCGAACTCGACAAATTGATCGGAATCAACCGGCTGGCCGCGTTTCATCTCAACGACTCGATCAAGGACTTTCATTCGCGGGTCGATCGCCATCAGCATATCGGCAAGGGATTTATCGGACTCGACGCTTTTCGCCGCATCCTCAACGACCCGCGCTTTTTCGGCCTGCCGATGTGTCTGGAGACGCCCAAAGGCGACGATATGAAAGAGGATCTCGAGAACCTGGCGACACTACGCAGTCTCTTCAAGAACTGACTATTGACTGATGATTAAACGAATACTCACCGGAGACCGTCCAACCTCGGCACTGCATCTCGGTCACTATGTAGGATCGCTGCACAACCGCGTGCGGCTTCAGGAGGAGTACGATACCTACCTGCTAATCGCGGACCTCCAGGCGTTGACCGACAACTTCGAGCATCCCGAGAAGCTCGAAGCGAACATCTTCGAGGTTGCGCTCGACTACCTGGCCGTCGGCATCGATCCGAACAGGGCCAAGTTCGTCGTGCAATCGATGGTCCCGGAGTTGACCGAGTTGACGATCTATTTCATGAACCTGGTCACGATGGCGACGCTCGAGCGCAACCCGACCCTCAAGGACGAGATCAAGCAGAAGAATTTCACCAAGGGCCTGCCGGTCGGGTTTTACACGTATCCAATTTCGCAGGCCTCGGACATCACGATCTTCAAGGCGCATCTCGTTCCCGTCGGCGAGGACCAGCTCCCGATGATCGAGCAGGCGCGCGAAATCGTGCGCCGCTTCAATCGCATGTACGACAAGGTGCTCATCGAGCCGAAAGCACTCGTCGGCGAAACGGCGCGGCTGCCGGGGACCGACGGCGGCGACGCGAAGATGTCGAAGTCGCTCGGCAATTGCATCTACCTTGGCGACCCGCCCGAGGTCGTGCGCAAGCGCGTGATGTCGATGTACACCGATCCGACGCGGCTGCATCCGACGGACCCCGGCCACGTCGAGGGCAATCCCGTCTTTACGTATCACGACGTGTTCAATCCGGATAAGGCCGAGGTCGAAGATCTAAAGGAGCGCTACCGCAAGGGCACGGTCGGCGATGTCGAGGTCAAGGAGAAGCTGTTCAAGGCGCTGAACCTTTTCCTGGAACCGATTCGCGAGCGCCGTGAGCAGTTCGCGTCGAAGCCGCAGCAAGTCCGCGAGATTATCGTCGAAGGTACGCGCAAGGGACGCGCCGTTGCGCAGGAGACGATGGCGGAAGTGCGCGCCGCGATGAAAATCAGCTACAGGTTTTGATCTATGAACTGCGTAGGCGGGCCGAAGACTAGGTTCGTTTTGGTGTCGTTTGCAGTCATAGCAACTTTGTTGATTGCTGATTCAGTGGCGTCCTCCCTCTGCGTGTATGATCGCCAACTCTACGCAAAAACCACACTTGAGCAAGAATTTCGTGATAGCCAAGTCGTGGTAAGAGGAAAGGTCTTGTCCGACACAGACGTCAACGACCCTTACCCAGGCGTCTTCTACAAGATCCAGGTGCTCCAAATATTCAAGGGTGCGCCTGCTCCGGTTCTTACCGACTATTCAGAGCGTGATAGCGGCGCTTTGTATCTGGATACAGGGATCTGAATATCTGTTGTTTCTCGATCCGATCGAGTCAATCGATCCTGTCGACGCCGACGAGTATTTCGGTCGACATTGGAGAACGGAGTTCCCGGGCACGTTCATGGTGAACTACAGCTGCGGACAATCTCGGAAATGGGCGGGCGTGTCGCCGACCGCGCGAGGGCGCCTTTTGCAATTATTAAAACAAAACACCAAGGCGTCCAATCAGCGCTCCATTACTCAGTAGGCCTTGGCGAAATATGCGCGCTCGGTTGCCGATTCGCCGCATACCAGGCACTTGCCCGCGACGCCGTCCTGCGTGAGTGGAATCGCGCGACAGGTCGCCTTGGTCTCTTCGCGAATCCGCGTCTCGCACGCCGGATTGCCGCACCAATAGACGTCGGCGAATCCGCCGCCGCCTTCGCCTTCCATGTGCTTGCGAAACACCGCGTAATCGTCGAACTTCCGCGTATTCGCGATCATAGCGGACTTCGCCTGCGCGTAAAGATTTTTCTGAATCTCACCGAGCAGCCCGCTTACTGAATTCGCGATCGTCGCGAGCGACGCCTTGCTCTTCGACTCCGGCCCCGACTTGTCCCGTCGCGCGAACACCGCCTCGCCCGCGGCCACGTCGCGCGGTCCGATCTCGATTCTTACCGGCACGCCGCGCATTTCCCAATCGTTGAACTTGAACCCCGGCGTCATGCCCTCGCGCTCGTCGATGCGCGCGCGGATGCCCGCCTGCGTCAACGATTCCAGCGCGGCACGCGCAGCGGCGAGCACGGTCGCGCCCTCCTCGGGCTTGCGGAATATCGGCACGACGACCGCTTGCGTCGATGCGACCGTCGGCGGCAGCCGCAGCCCCTGGTCGTCGCCGTGCGCCATCACGATCGCGCCGAGCAGCCGCGTCGATGCTCCCCAACTGGTCTGCCACACGTACTGCATCTGATTCTGATCGTCCAGGTAGCGAATTTCGAACGGCTTGGCGAAGTTCTGTCCGAGAAAATGCGATGTGCCGCATTGCAGCGCGCGTCCGTCGCCCATCAGGCCCTCGATCGCATACGTCTCGACCGCGCCGGGAAATCGCTCGGCGGCGCTTTTGCGCCCGACGATCAGCGGAATCGCCAGGAACTCCTCGACGAACTGCCGATACACTTCGAGCATCGTGAGCGTCTCGCTTTGGGCTTCCTCGCTCGACGCATGCGCCGTGTGTCCCTCCTGCCAGAGGAATTCCACGCCGCGCAGGAACATACGAGTCCGCATTTCCCATCGCACGACGTTGCACCACTGATTGAGCATCATCGGCAAGTCGCGATGCGACCTGATCCACTGCGCGAACATGTGGTTGATGATCGTCTCGGATGTCGGCCGCACGATCAGCGGCTCTTCGAGCTCTTTGCCGCCGCCGTGCGTGACGATTGCCAGCTCCGGCGCAAACCCCTCGACGTGTTGCGCCTCCTTTTGCAGAAAGCTTTGCGGGATGAACAGCGGGAAGTATGCGTTGCGGGCGCCGGTCTTCTTGATCCGTTTGTCGAGCTCGTCGCGGATGGCCTCCCAAATCGCAAACCCGTCGGGACGAAACACGATACATCCGCGCACCGGCGAGTAGTCGGCCAACTCCGCGCGGATGCAGATGTCGTTGTACCACGCGGCGAAGTCCTCGCTGCGCGGCGTCACCTTCTTGTCGTTCTGCTTTGCTTGTTTTTCCGCCATTCGTCTTGCGTGACGACTTTGATTATCGTCAATTGGTACAGTCTCCGGATAAAGCCGGCCCGAATCAACGCGGTCGTAAATGCTGGAGGGAAAGCACCGCTGCCATCTCAGCCTGAAACCCCAACCTCGAAAGAAGAATCGCCGCCGAGCATGGCTCGGGTGCAGCGACTTTACTCTGCTCTGATCGCCCTTCTACCCGCGCTTCTATTGGTACTCGCCGCCTTTCTGATAATCGATGAACTATATCGCGGATACTGGTTCACGTCGCATGAAGGCGCTTGGTTTCCTTATCGAGTAGTCGAGTACGCTCAAGGCTGGAAGGAGGGTTCGCTGTACCCCCGCTGGTGTCCGGATTGTTATGGCGGATACGGTTACCCGCTGTTCAACTGGTACCCGGTGGGGATGCCCGCGAGCGCAGCGGCGCTGATGGTGTTGTTAGGCATCGGACCGATCGCGGCGCTCAAGCTGACGCTTAGCGCATTCATCGCCACCGCCGGTCTTGGGGTCTACGGTCTGGTCTATGGTGAGACTCGCCGTAGCGACGCCGCGCTGATCAGCGGGACCGTCTATCTATTTCTTCCGTACCGCTTTACCGACCTGTTCCTGCGCGGCGAACTGGGCGAGTTTGCGGCCTACTCGATCGTGCCCTTTGCGCTTTGGGGGTATCGGGCGCTTAGCCGCGTTCGGGCCGATCGGAGACCACTGGTTGGCGCCCTCACAGCGATTGCACACGGTGTGGTCTGGTTCTTCCATCCGATCGTTGGACTTATCCTCACCCTCATCGTGGCAGTGCTGCTGCCGCTGCAGGCTGTGGCGGCGCGCGATCGACGAGAAGGCTGGCAACAGGGATTATTCGGTGGATGCGTCGTCTTGCTCGCAACCGTTCTGGCGAGCGTCTATCTGGTGCCGGCGTTTTTGGAGCAGTCGCTGGTCCGCTTGGAGAATCTCTGGCAGTTTTGCCGGCCGACTACAAAATATCTCGTGAACTGGAGAGCGCTCCTTCAGTTCGGCTTCTTCTCCGTCGGCTCACCGACAATTGTCGGGGCTGTCGTTTTGGCAGCGGGCCTGATATTTCCGCCGACGCGCCGAAAGCTTGCGAATACCCTCGTATGGTGGGTGCCGGCACTCCTCTATCTGCCGTTGCTCACGGACTTTCGGTTCTCGGTATGGTTTTGGAGGGTCTCGCCTTTCGGCAGATATTTATTGTTTCCATGGCGGCTGCTGGGGTTTGTCGGTTTGTTCGCAGCGGTGGGAATAGGAGCCATGTGGGCGTCGCTGATTCCCAAAGAATGGCGGAAGTCAGGATGGCTCGGTGCGATTACCTTGAGCCTGCTCGTTGCGATCTCGAGCAATGGGTACAACAGAGCGGCGTTCGTCGGTGCTCCATCGACCGATCAATTGAGGCCGGAAGCGATTCGCCACGCGGGCATGCAAACGACGCTGGTCGCGGATGAATATCTCCCGCGGACCGTGACGATGCCACCCAGGGAGCCGAAGATTGCCGACGTGGATACATTCGTGCGGCTTGTGCCTGATCCGGCAATGCAAAATCCCGTGTGGGTCCCCGTCACGCGAGACCTTGTATCGGCGCAAGCGACAAAGATCAGCCCTCTTCGCTACGCCATCGATGTTCGGGCTTCGCAGGCAGGCTCCTTCGACCTGTACGCCTTTGCCTTCCCTGGGTGGAAGGTCGAGACGCTGGCGGGTCCCGCCGCGGCTCGGCAGTCGACTTCACCGCTGGGATTTATCCGGTTGTCGCTACCGGTTGCTGGCCACTACCGGCTTACCGAGTATTTCGGATCGACTCCGCTGCGGACTGTTTCCGGTCTTACCAGCCTGCTGGCATTTCTGTCGGTATATCCGTTTCTCTGGTACCTTAACCGAAAGCTGCTCGGAGTCCATCGCAATTCCTTGTCGAGCGGATGAGGTGAGAGTCATATGAAGCCGAGATTCCTGGCGACCGCCGTCGGTTTGGCGCTTGCGGCACTGCCCATGCTCGCGTCGTCCGCATCGGCACAAAACAGTGCCAATACTTTCGCCGTGCGGACGATTGAAGTTGACGGCAGCGGCGAGACTCGCACTTCTCCCGACACCGCCGATTTGGATCTCGCGATCGATACGCAAGCGAAGACCGCCGAGCAGGCCGCCGGTAAAAACGCTGAACTGGCCACCAGGGTAATCGACGCGCTCAAGACCAAGCTCGGCGACAAGGGCAAGACTACCACCGGCGGCTATTCGCTGAATCCCCAGTACGACGAGCGTCCCAATCAGAAGCCCGCGATCATCGGTTACAACGCTCAGAACTCGGTCACGGTGCATACCGGCGCGCTGGATCTCGTTGGCGCGCTCATCGATTCCGCGATTGCGGCCGGCGCCAATCGCGTCAACTCGCTGAGCTTCAGCGTCAAGGACGACACCAAGGCGCGTACCGAAGCGATCGCGCTCGCTACCCGCGACGCGCGCGCGCAGGCCGAGGCGCTCGCGTCTGCCCTGGGCGTGAAACTCGGCAAGGTCCTCAAGGCGACCACCGTCTCGCAAGCGCGCCCGATTCCGATAGCGTACGGCAGGGCGATGGCGATGTCGGCCAGCGTGGCCACGCCGGTCGAACCCGGCGAGGTCACCGTGCCCGCGACGGTTTCTCTGACCTTCGAGATTGAGTAGGTTTGCTTTTGCGCTATCGACCGAGCGCACAACCGAGGCCGCGATGCTGAAGCCTGGCGATCCCGCTCCACCGTTCGATCTTGCCTGCGCCCTCGACGGGCGTATCGCACGGTGCAGCCTCGCGAAAATCTCCACCGAGCTGGTTCTGATCTTTTTCTATCCGAACGACTTTTCGTTTATCTGCCCGACCGAGGTCGCCGGCTTCAACGACGCGCTGAAGAAATTTACCGCCGAGGATACGGCCGTCGTCAGCCTCAGTATCGACAGCGTCGACAGCCATCTTCGATGGGCGCGCGAGCTCGGCGGTATTGCTTACCCGCTGCTCGCCGATCCCGACGGCAACCTCGCGCGCGCCTACGGCGTTTTCGACGACGATCAAAAGGTCGCGCTGCGGGCGACCTTCATCCTGGATAGCAAACGCAAGGTTGCGTACTCCCTGTCATGCCCGCTGAACGTCGGCCGTAGCGTCAGCGAGACGCTTCGAATCGTGCGCGCGATCCGAACCGGCCGACTCTGCCCCGCCGATTGGAAGCCGGGCGTCGAGTTCGGTCCAACCGACCGCGACTTCTAGGGCAGCTTGGCCACCGTCGCTCCCGCGGAAAAAAGGCGGCTCTTCGAGCGGCTCTCCAGCGTCCGCGAAATTGTTTTCGGCGTGCAGGACGGCGTGTTGACCACAGCCGGCGTGCTCTGCGG
>JBOHWI010000443.1:0-11428 GCA_050736675.1 Binatus sp. (SeqCode) | reverse complement strand
AACCGCTGCGCGTGCTGGTCGCCGGCGAGGTAATCCTTGATCGATACCTGTGGGGCGACGTCGCGCGAATTTCGCCCGAGGCGCCCATTCCGATTCTGCGCGTGCAGCGGCGCGAGGAGAAGCCGGGCAATGCGGGTTTCGTGATGGCGAATCTGCGCGCGCTCGGCGCGGAGGTAAGCGCGCTCAGCGTGGTCGGCGCCGATCGCAACGGCAGCTTGCTGCGCGAGATTTTCGCCGATCTCGGAATCGACACGCGCTCGATCCTGATCGATCCCGACCGGCCCACCATCGTCAAAGATCGAATGCTCGGTTCGGTGCAGGCGGCCCATCGCGCGACTCAGCAACTGCTGCGCGTCGATGAGGAAGATCCCAGCCCGCTCAAGCCGCCGCGCGAACGCGAACTGATTGCGCGCCTCAGGCCGGAGCTACGCAACTGCGACGGCGTGCTGATCTCGGATATCGACAAGGGGATGCTGACGCCCGCCGTGCTGCGGGCTTTGATCGACGGCGGCCGCGCGCGCGGCATCCCGGTGATAGTCGATCCACGCAGGACGGAGAACTTTTCGATTTATCGCGGCGCCACCGCGCTCACTCCCAATCGCCACGAAACCGAGGTCGCGACCGGCATGCACCTGACCGATCGCGGGGCATGGCGCAAAGCGGCCGAGACTCTCGTGCGCAAGCTCGGCCTCGAGGCGTGCCTGATAACGCTCGACCGCGACGGCATGTATCTGGCGGAGCGCGGCGGCAAAGATACTTACGTATCGACGACGCCGCGCGAGGTTTACGACGTGACCGGCGCCGGCGACGTGGTGCTCAGCGTGTTTGGGATGTTTGCGATCGCGGGGCTCGGCTTCTCTTCGGCAGCGACGATCGCAAACCTGGCCGCAAGCATCGAGGTGACGCGGATCGGCACCGAAGTGATCACGCGCGAAGATCTCGCACGCGCATTGAGTCCCGCTCACGCCAGCTACGAACGCAAAATTCATTCGACCGACGAACTCAAGATGGCGCTCGATCACGAGCGGCGCGCCGGCCGGCGGATCGCATTCACCAACGGATGCTTCGACCTGCTCCACGCCGGGCACATCCAGGCTCTTGCGTTTGCGCGCGCGCAGGCCGACGTGCTGGTGGTTGGACTCAACAGCGATCGCAGTGTGCGGAAGCTCAAGGGCGACGCGCGTCCCATCTATCCGGCTGCGGAGCGCGCGCGAATCCTGGCGGCGTTGGAAGCCGTTGACTACGTCGTTGTGTTCGATGAAACGCGCGCCGAGAACATTATTCGCACGGTCAAGCCCGACGTTTTGGTCAAGGGCGAAGATTGGCGCGGCAAGCAGGTCGACGGTCAGGCGTTCGTCGAGTCGTGCGGAGGAAGAGTGGCGCTGGCGCCGATGCTGGGCGGACGCTCAACGAGCGCGACTATCGATCGGATGAATTCGAAGGTGCGTGCGGGTAAAGACGGCGCGTGATCTGGCCGGTGAATTGCCTGAGTTCGGGCAGCGCCAGCATCCAGGCGCCGAACAAGTAGAGCCCGCCGTAAGTCGAAAGAATCGCCAGTCCCTGGATGCGTGGTCCGAATCCCGCCATCCGAAGTTTCAAGACGAACCCGAGCGCGGCGGCTCCCAGAGCAAGCGCCCACAACTTCGCCAGGTACGAACGCTCCAGGCCGGTCCATCCGATGCGCTGGTTCAGCGCCCATCGCAGTAGCGCAAACTCGACCCAACCCGCGACGCCTGCCGACACAGTCAGTCCGGCAACGCCCCACTTCTGCGCGATTCCCAGCATGTGCGGCAGTGGAATCGCAGAGAGGTAGCCGAGCACGAGAGTCAGCACGACGCGGATGATTGCGAATCGAAGTGGCGTACGCGTATCGAACAACGCGTAGAATCCCGAGTTGTACAACCGGCCCATCGTCGCCGCGAGCAGTCCGACCCCCGACCCCGCGAGCACGGCCCACACGTAAATCGCGTCGGCGCGGGTGAACGCGCCGGATTGGTAAATCATCGCGACGATTACGTCGCCGAGAATCAGGAACGCCGCGGACGAGGGGACGACCATGAACGCGATTTGGCGCAGGCCGCGGTTGAGGCGCGTGCGCAGAATCGCGCTCATCTGCTCGGGCATCGCGCCCGCGGCGCGCGACATCATAGGCAACTCCGACGCGGCCACCGAATATCCGAACAGGCTGATCGGCACCATGTAGAGCAGTTGGCCGTAGTTGAGCGCGGCGACGGCGCCGGTCGGCAGGAGGCTGGCCAGCACGTTATCGATGTATGCACTCAGGTTGACAACGCCGCGGCTGACGACCACGGGCGTAAGATTGTGGAACACGGAGCGGAGCGGCGCGGCGACGCGGGCGAAGTCGATGCGATGCTTCCTCAAGAGCGCGAACGTTTGCGGCACCTGCACCGCGATTTGCAAAGCCGAGCCGACGATGGACGCCCATGAGATCGCGATCGCAAGACCGTCCTGCGAGCGTTGCGGGCCGTAGTAGAGGAGCGCGGCGATCATCGCGACATTCCACGCAACCGGCGCCGTGTACGAGACAAAGAATTTGTGATGGCTATTCAGGACGCCGAGGAACCACGCCGACATCACGAGCAAACCCGCGCCGGGAAAGAGGATGCGCACGATCTGAATCGTCAGCTCGCGCTTGTCGCCCTCGAAGCCAGGCGCGATGACGTCGATCAGGAACGGCGTCGCCAGCACGCCGAGCGCGACCAGCACAGTCACGCCGAGCGTCATGATCGCGCCGACGCCCCACGCAAGCATGTCGGCGGTTTCATTGTCGCCCTCGCCCAGTAATTTTCCGTAAACCGGGATGAACGACGCGGACAGAACGCCCTCGCCGAACAGGTTCTGCAGAATATTCGGGATGCGGAACCCGGCCTTGAACGCGTCGGCGGCGGCCGAGTCGCCGAGGAAATGCGCGAAAATGCTGTCGCGGACGAGCCCGGCAATCCGGCTAAGCAACACGCCCGCCGCAACCGTGCCGGCATGGCTCGGGCCCGATCCGCTCGCGCTGGCGCCCTCAAGGCCGGGGCGCGGCGTGGCACGCGGTTCGTTGCGGTCGTGATTGGGTGCGATTTCGGCCAAGGTACCTCTGACGGATGGAGTATAGCGACCGTGTCGGGCGCGTAGTAGCAGGCGTCGCAGGCGCGCTAGAATCGACGGGTGAGCTTTTCGCTTTACCTCCATATTCCGTGGTGCCAATCGAAGTGCCCGTACTGCGATTTCAATTCGCACGCGGCGGCGTCGTGGCCGGAAGCGGTTTACACGCACGCGCTGATTTCAGAGCTTGAACACAGAGCGGGCACTCCGTCGTATTCGGGGCAGAGCATCGGGACGATCTTTTTTGGAGGCGGAACGCCGTCGCTGTTCGATCCCAAATCGATCGCTGAGATTGTCGACGCAGCGGATCGCATTTGCGGGATCGAACGCGATGCGGAGATAACGCTTGAAGCGAATCCCGGCACGGTGGACCTTGCGAAATTGAGTGGGATGCGGGCGGCGGGCGTCAACCGAATCAGCTTTGGCGCGCAGTCGTTCAATGCGGCGACGCTCAAGTTTCTCGGCCGGGTTCATAGCGCTGACGAAACGCGCGCGGCGGCCAAGATGGCGCATCACGCAGGCTTCGAGCGGCTCAATCTCGATTTGATTTTTTCAGTGCCGGGACAAACCGTCGCCGATGTTCTTTTCGACGTCGAGTCGGTGGCGGCGCTCGAACCGGATCACATCTCGGCTTACAACCTGACGTTCGAAGAAGGAACGGCCTTCTTCACCGACTTGAAGCGCGGACGCATCAAACAGCTCGCGAGCGACGAGCAGGCCGCGATGTATCAGGCGGTACGCGAGGAAATTCCCCGCCGCGGCTACGCGATGTATGAAATCTCGAATTATGCGGCGCCCGGCCACGAAGCGCGTCACAATCTGACGTACTGGCGCGGCCAGACGTACCTGGGAATCGGCGCGGGCGCTCACAGCTATGCAGGCGAGGGGCGCGGCGGCCGGCGATGGTGGAACGAAAAACTTCCGGCACGGTACATTGCGGCAATCGAGGAGAGGGCGACCGCGGAGGCGGGCGCCGAGACGATCGATGAGGCCGGCGCGCAGAGTGAATTCGTGTTCTTGAATCTGCGGCTGCGCGAGGGTTTCGCGCTGGCCGATTTCCACGAGCGTTTCGGCCGCAACTTCGAATGCATCTTTGGCGTTATCGCGACTCCGCTGTTCAACAACGGATTGCTAACGCTCGACCACGGCCGAATCAAGCTGACGGATCGCGGCCTCGAGATGGCCGACTCAGTGTTCGCGGAATTTGTCTAAGCTGATCGTGCGCAAGTGGATCGCAGTGCACCTGCGGCGGGCGCCGTGCTCACTCCGGGGTTGGAGGTGCGCTAGCCAACGCGGAGAAAGATCCGGGATTCTTCGCTGCGCTCAGAATGACAAGACCCCTGTGGGGAAGGAATAAAAGGCCCGATCAGGTTCGGGCGAGCGTTGCGTCGAGCAGCTCGACGATTTTCGGCGGCGTGGCGAGGCGGATGAAGGCGCCGAGGCGGGGGCCGCGCTGCTGGCCGAGGATCGAGCGGTATAGCAGGGGGAAAATCTTCCCGGGCTTGTCATAATTTTCGCGGCCGAGATCGTAAATTTTCTTCTCGATCTCTTCGGCGCTCGCGCCCTGATTTTCGCGCAGATAGGTCACTAGAGTTTTCAACTGCGCGCGTTCTGCTTCTGACGTCGGCGTGTATTCCTTCTTTGTCGGCTCGATGAAATCGCGGTAGAAGTTCAGCGCGCATTCCATCAGGGCCCGCGCCATTTTTTCGGTCTCGGGATCTGCAGTGATCGACGGGTCGTAGCGGACCAGATAGCGCCAGATGAAGTTGCGATCGGAGCTGCCCAGCGCTGCCACCGCGTTCATCATCAGCCCGAAGCTGAGCGCGGAGTTGAATCGCCTCGGCGTCGTGCTCTGGATCACATATTCGAGGATCGATTCGCGGCGTTTTTCTTCCGACGCGGCGGCGTATTCGCGCACCGCGTCGAGGTATTCATCGACGTATTGCGGGATCGCCTCGAGAAATAACTTGCGCGCGCGGCGCGGGTTGAGCAGCAGGAAAAATTTGAGCACTTCGATCGGTGCGTAGCGCGTCCATTGATCGACGGTCACGCCGCGGCCGACCGACTTGGAGACTTTGCGGCCTTCCTCGTCCAGAAACATCTCGAATGGAAATCCCAGCGGCGGCGCGGCGCCCATCACGCGGAGAATTTGTCCCGAGAGCCGCGCCGAGTCGGTAAGGTCCTTCCCGTACAATTCGTAATCGACCTTGAGCACGTACCATCGCAGCGCCCAATCGACCTTCCATTGCACCTTCGCCAACCCGCCAAACACCGACTGCTCGCCGCGAAATCCGCATCCCGGCCTGCCACCCGCGCTCTTTTCACAGGTGAACTCGATCGTGCCGCGCTCGGGGTGATAGGCAGTCACCGCGCGCTCGACGACCTGCCCGCACTTGGGACAAATCGGCATGAACGGCGACCATCCCGCGCGATTTTCCTCGCGCAGCGTCGGCGCGATGATTGCGACTATGTCCGCGTGCTTCTCGAGGATCAGCTTCAGACCCTCGTCGAAGCGCCCCGACGAATACATCTCGGCCGCGCGCACCAGTTCGAACTCGACCTCGACCGGCGCCAGGAATCCGCCGAGCTGCCCGATCATGTGATCGGCAAAGCTGGCGCAGCATCCGAATGGATCGGGAATCTTCGAGACCGGAATGCCGAGATACCGGTCGATGTCCTCGCGGTTGGGCACGTTCTCGGGCACTTTGCGGAGCCCGTCGAGATCGTCGATGAAAACGATCAGCCGCGAGGGCCGCGACGGCTCGAGCAGATGGAACGCCTTGCGCACGAACGACGGCCGTAGGATTTCCGCCATCGTGCCGAGATGAGGCAAGCCCGAGGGACCGAAGCCGCTCTGGAAAATTACAGGACGCGACGGCTCGTACGCCGCGACTCGCTCTGCAAGCCGGCGAGCTTCCTCACGCGGCCAAAGTTCCGCACCGCCTGTGTTGGGGGATCTAGAATCGGGGCTCGATGCGCTCGCCATTGATCGAATTTGTTCCTTAGCTTAAGAGCCTGACGGCCGGCGATGGTATTGTGCGCAACGCGGGCAAACCCAACTCCCAACCCCTTCCTTGGATGCAGAGACTCAGAGACCGGAACCGGCTTCGCTGATGCGAAGCTGTCCGAGATCCTTCCCTGCGCTCGCGTTGCTCGCTGCGGTCAGGATGACGTAGGGAAAGCTCCGGTTGCTCGCTTGGGTCACGATGACAGTGGGGAAGTTCCCGCTGCTCGCTTCGGTCAGAATGAGAAACAGATCCGCGGTACATTAGTTATCCGGGTTGTCGGGATTCTTGCCGCGGAGCACGCTCGCGACCGCCTCATGTATCCACGGATCGATCTGGAGGTCGCGATTTTTTTCCGAGGCCAGCCGGAGTTTAACCGCGCAGTTGCCGCAGATAAAGGCCTGCTGGCGAAAACCCGCTGTATCTTCTACGGAAATACGCAGCAACCACTCCGCGAACTCGCGGCGGCAGATCGCGCAGTGAAATTTGTTGGAATGTGAATCGGCAGAGTTCATAAGCACCTGCTACATTCTATATCATTGCTTCAGCGCTTTGTGCTGTGGTATGCCCGTTCCCAGCGATGAATTTCATGACGGTTAGCCACCTCTATCTCTGCCTGCAATTTCGGACCATCGGTCGCGTTGTTCGGCACGATCGCGCCCCCGGCGCCTGCACTCGAGCTATCCGCGTCTAGACCGCTGACTTTACCCGTCGTCGCCTCGAAGCGGCGCGGGATTATTTCATTTTTATGGATCAAGCGTTTACTCGGCAGAAAATCAAGGATTTGCGCGCAATGGTCGGCGAAGGAGATCGCGTCGCAATAGTGCTGCAGGACGACCCCGATCCCGACGCGATGGCGAGCGCGATGGCGCTTCGAACTCTGCTCGGGCGCAACAAGCAGACCACGCCGTTCTTCGCCTTCAAGCCCGTGACGCGGCCGGAAAATCGCACCATGGAGCATCTGCTCGAGATCCAAATTCAGCCGGCCACGATCGGTGAGCTGCGCGCGTTCGACAAGATTGCGATGGTCGACGTTCAGCCGCCGTTCTTCGGCGAGAAAATTCCGCGCGCCGATATCGCGATCGATCATCATCCCGGCTACCCGGGCGGCGCCGCTCCGTTCGAGGACGTGCGCATCAAATACGGCGCGACCGCGACGATCATGACCGAATACCTGATCACGGCCGACGAAAAAATCAGCGAACGCCTGGCGACCGCGCTGCTCTACGGAATTCGGAGCGACACGCTGGCGTTGTCGCGCCGCGTGACCGAGGACGACCTGCAAGCGTTCGCGCATCTTTACCCGCTTGCCAACTACAGTTTGCTCCGGCAGATCGATCGCCCGGAACTGCCGATCAGTTTCGCGCAAATCCTGGCGCGCGCGATGAAACGGCTGGTGGTCAAGGACCACCTGGTCGTGCTCAATCTCGGCCGCGTCGAGCGCGACGATCTGATCGTGCAGATGGCGGACTTCTGCCTGCAGTTCGAGGGCGTGTCGTGGGTCGCGGTCGCGGGCAAGCTCGGCAGTAAGCTCGTGGTAAGCGTGCGCAACCACGGTATGACCGGCGACAATGCGGGCGAGACGGTGAAAAATCTGTTCGCCGATATCGGCAGCGCCGGCGGCCATCGCAATATGTCCAAGGCTGTAATTCCCTTGCGAGCGTGGCGCAGGCGCGAGGGTACTACCCGCGACGCGCAAATCGAATCGCGTCTGCGCGAGTTGTTCGGCACGGGCGTCAAGCGCGAGGCTGACGCGGCGGCGGCTCGCGGTTCGCCCGCCCGCAACGGCAACTGACGCGCATCGCGCGACACGGCGACTCAGCGTTCACCTTTGCGCAGTCGTTTACCGAAGCGGCAGATACCTTTATCGTAATGCTCGTGAATGTGGCGGAGGCGACTGTGGAGGTTAGGAACCGGCTGGGACTTCATCTGCGGGCCGCATCCGCGCTCGCCCAGACCGCCGCGCAATTCAAATCGAAGATCGTGATCGGTACCGGCAAGGATCTCGTCAACGCCAAGAGCATGACGAGCTTGATGATGCTCGGCGCGGCGCAAGGCTCGAAGCTGAAGGTCCGCGCCGAAGGCGACGACGCGCGCGAGGCGCTGAAAGCGGTCCAGACACTGTTCGACGATCGCTTCGGCGAGGAATGACGACACGCAGCTTCGATGCGGTCCGTGCAAACTCGCAACGATCCTATCTTGATTCTGTCCGATTGGTCAGTTATATCTTCACTACCTGAAAATCTTGCGGCACACTGCTGTTTTTCGGCTTTTTTCGTTTTTCACCGTCCGGCAGGCGCTATGCTGGCCCGTCTGGAACAACACTCAATTGAACACCTCAGTCCCGCGCGCCATCCGCATCAGTTGAATTCCGGTCTGCGACGGACTACTCGAAGAGGCGCCCTTGCAAGGAGCAATCGCGAACAATGCCGCTTAAGGATTTCCTGTTCACGTCCGAGTCGGTCTCGGAAGGCCATCCGGACAAAATGTGCGACCAGATTTCGGACGCCGTCCTCGACGCGCTCCTTACCGAAGACCCAAACTCGCGCGTCGCGCTCGAGTCGCTCGCCAAGACCGGGCTTATCGTGCTGGCCGGCGAGATCACCAGCAAGGCGAAACCCGACTACGTGAAAATCGCGCGGAAGACCGCGCTCGAAATAGGATACAACAGCACTGAAGTCGGCTTCGACGGCAACATGTGCGCCGTCCTAACCGCGATCGAGCCGCAGTCGGCCGATATCTCGCAAGGCGTGACCGAGGGGGAAGGCCTGCACAGGGAACAGGGCGCGGGCGACCAGGGTTTGATGTTCGGGTTCGCGTGCGACGAGACGCCCGAGGTGATGCCGCTGCCAATCGCGATGGCGCATCGGCTGATGGAGAATCTCACCAAGCTTCGCAAATCCCATCAGCTCGATTTTCTACGGCCCGACGCCAAGAGCCAGGTCACCGTTCGCTACGTCGATAACCGCCCGGTCGAGCTGACCGCGGTTGTTATCTCGACGCAGCATTCGCCCGAGGTCAAATACGAAAAAATCCGCGAGTCGATCATCGAGGAGCTGATCAAGAAGACCATTCCGGCGCAGTACCTGACACGCTCGACGGTCTATCACGTCAATCCGACGGGCAGTTTTATAATCGGCGGACCGCATGGCGATTGCGGACTCACAGGCCGCAAGATCATTGTCGATACTTACGGCGGCTACGGCCGTCACGGCGGCGGCGCGTTCTCCGGCAAGGACCCGAGCAAGGTCGATCGGTCGGCGTGCTACATGGCGCGCCACGTGGCGAAAAATGTCGTCGCAGCCGGACTCGCGACCAAGTGCGAAATCCAGGTGGCGTACGCGATCGGCGTCGCCGAGCCGGTGTCGCTGCTGGTCGATACTTTCGACACCGGCATCGTGCCCGAAAGCAAACTCTCCGCAACTTTGCGCGAGCTGTTCGATTTCCGGCCCGCCGGAATCATCAAGACTCTCAACTTGAAGCGTCCGATCTATCAGCCGACCGCCGCCTACGGGCATTTCGGCCGCACCCCGCATGACGGACTGTTCCCGTGGGAGCGCGTCGACATGGCCGAGACTCTGCGCAATGCGTTCGGCCTCAACGGCCGCAGCTGATTGCAACCTCTTCATCAACCAGACGGAATTTCGGAGTAACACGATGGCTACGACCGCAAGAAAGCTCAAAGCAGTTTCTAAATCCCGTGCCAACGGCAACGGCCGCGACTTCGACGTGCATGACCTCGGACTCGCGGAGGCCGGGCGCAAGCGGATCGAATGGGCTGACAAGCAGATGCCGGTGTTGCGCCGCCTGCGCGAGCGATTCGCCAAGGAGCAGCCGCTCAAGGGCCAGCGCATGGGCGCGTGCCTGCATATCACGTGCGAGACTGCCAACCTGCTCCGCACGCTGAAGGCGGGCGGCGCTGAAGTGCTGGCGTGCGCGTCGAATCCGCTCTCGACCCAGGATGACGTTGCGGCGGCGCTGGTCGACCGATACGGCATTCCGACCTTCGCCATCCACGGCGAGGATCGCGACACTTACTACAGCCATATGCGCGCCGTGCTCGAACGCCGCCCGACGATCACGATGGACGACGGCGCCGACCTCGTCAGCCTGCTTCACACCGAGTTTGCCGGCCAGGCCGACGACGTGAAGGCCAGCATGGAGGAAACGACCACCGGCGTGATCCGGCTGCGCGCGATGGCCAAGGACGGCGCACTCAGGATTCCGGTCGTCGCCGTCAACGACGCGCAAACCAAGCATCTTTTCGACAATCGGTACGGCACCGGACAGTCCACGCTCGACGGCATCATCCGCGCCACCGGAGTGTTGATCGCGGGCTCAGTCGTGGTAGTCGCGGGCTACGGCTATTGCGGCCGCGGGATCGCGTCACGCGCGCGCGGCCTCGGCGCCGACGTGATTGTGACGGAAGTCAACCCGATTCGCGCGCTGGAAGCTGCGATGGACGGGTTCCGCGTGATGAAGATGATCGAGGCGGCGAAGGTCGGCGATATTTTCATCACCGCGACCGGCGACAAGCACGTCCTCACCTCCGCACATTTCAGCCAGATGAAGGACGGCGCGTTCCTCAGCAACTCGGGGCATTTCGATATCGAGATCGATGTCGCCTACCTGAACGACGCCGCCAAAAAAGTCGACCGCGACGTCACGCGCAACATCGACGCGTACCATCTGTCCAACGGCCGCATCGTCTATCTGCTCGGCGAAGGCCGGCTGGTTAACCTGGCATGCGCCGAAGGCCATCCCGCTCAGGTCATGGACATGAGCTTCGCGACCCAAGCGATGGCGTCAGAATGGGCAGCCAAGGGCGCGCAGCTTGCAGTAAAGGTTCACGAAGTGCCAGTCGAGATCGAAGAGGAAATCGCCGCCGTCAAGCTGGCCGCGATGAGCATCAAGATCGACACGCTCACGGCCGAGCAGCGCAAATACCTGGCAAGCTGGGAATCAGGCACCTAGGCCAATCTCTCCGGCGCGGCGCTGATTTGAGGTTCTACTAATGAAGCCGGAGAGAATCGACATCGAACAGGCGCGCCGCGCCAGCGGACTGCGAATCGTCACGCTTGCGATGATCCCCAGCCCCTGGGGTGAAGCGCTCAAGGGCATCCTGCATATCAAGCAATTACCGCACGCACGGGTCGGCCACGTCTTTGGCTCTCCAACTCGAACCCTACTCGAATGGAGCGCGCAAGACAGCTTCCCCATCATGGCGTGGAACGACGAGCGGCCGCGCACCGCGTGGATCGATCAGCTATATCTCGCCGAGCGGTTGGCGCCGACGCCGCGGCTTATTCCGG
>JBOHWI010000442.1:0-4182 GCA_050736675.1 Binatus sp. (SeqCode) | reverse complement strand
TTTCAGCACCGCCTGCACGGCGAACGTTCCCAGCCCGATGATCGCGCGCGGGCGCACGATGTCAATCTGGCGAAACAGAAACGGCTCGCACGCAGCCACTTCGTCGGGCTCAGGATTTCGATTGTCGGGTGGACGGCATTTGATCACGTTGCAGATATATACGTCCGAGCGGCTGATCCCCATGCCGCGCTCGATGATGTCGGTCAGCAACTGCCCCGCGCGGCCGACGAACGGCTCGCCGCGAGCGTCCTCGTCGGCGCCGGGCGCCTCGCCGACGAACATCAGATCCGCGTTGGGGTTGCCGACGCCATAAACGAGATTGGTGCGCCGCGGCGCAAGCTTGCATCGCTGACAGTCGCCGACGAACGCGCGCAACTCGTCGAGGGTCGAAGTTTTTTCAAGTCCCGGATATTTCGAGAACAGTTCGATCGGCATCGGCGCGGGGTGGACGTTTCCCGCTGCAGGAGCCGACGCAGAGGGCATCTCGCGCGGCACAGACGCGGGGAGGCCTTCCATCCCTTCCTCGCGCAACTGCTCGACGTAGTCGCGAATCGTGGCGACCAGCGTGCGGCGATCGGGCGGCGATGACGAGTCCATTCTGGAATTATCTGACCGCGCGCAAGCGCGAGGATTTTTCCGCGCGGCCCGATTTCGGCTTGGCGGCGCGTAGTGCGACGATTCGATCGAGGATCAGGTCCGCAACCGCGTCCTTGGACATTTGCGGATGACTCTGGGAACGACCGTCGGCGTCGATCAGCGTCACGATGTTCGTATCGGCTTCGAAGCCGGCGCCTTCGCGCATCACGTCGTTGGCGACGATAAGGTCGAGCCCTTTGCGCTTGAGCTTGGCGCGCGCGTTGGCTTCCAGGTCGTCGGTCTCGGCAGCGAACCCTATCAGCAGGCGAGCGCCCTTCTTTGCCGCCAGTCGCGGCATCTCGTCCGCGATGGGTTCCATCTCGAGTCGAAGCCCGCGCGCGTCTTTTTTGATTTTACTGCTCGCCGGATTTGCAGGACGGAAATCCGCAACCGCCGCCGCCATCACGAGCGCCGTCGACCACGGAAAATTGCTCGACGTTTGCGCGAGCATCGCGGCTGCCGTCACCGTGTCGATTCGCTCGACGCCATAAGGCGTCGCCAGCGCCGACGGCCCCGCGACGATTCGCACCTCCGCGCCACGGCGCCACGCCGCGCGCGCGATCGCGAAACCCATCTTGCCCGACGAACGGTTGGTGACGAATCGCACCGGATCGATCGGTTCCTTGGTCGGCCCCGCCGTCACCAGAATATTCTCGCCCGCGAGATCCTGCGCGGACAGCATCTTCTCGATTGCCGCGACGATGATTTCCGGGTCCGGCAAACGGCCCTTGCCCTCGTAACCGCACGCGAGTGCGCCCTCTGCGGGATCGATGATCACCGCACCGCGCGCCCGCAGCCGCGCGAGGTTCTCGATCACCGTCGGATGCTCGTACATGTGCACGTTCATCGCGGGCGCAAACACAACTTTCGCTCGCGTGGCCAGCAGCACTGTCGTCAAAATATCGTCAGCGATACCGACTGCGGTCTTGGCGATCACATTCGCAGTCGCAGGCGCGATCACGATTGCGTCGGCGCTGTCGGCAAGCCTTATGTGCCCGATTTCGGATTCCTGGGTCAGCGAGAACGTGTCAGTGGCAACGGGATTCGCACTCAGCGTCTGCAGCGTGAGCGGCGTGATGAACTCGGTCGCGTTACGCGTCATCATCACGCGAACGTTCGCGCCCGAATTGACCAGCAGCCGCACGAGTTCCGCCGCTTTGTAAGCGGCGATTCCGCCACTCACGCCGAGCACGATCGTCTTGCCACTGAGCACGCCCATCGATCTTTGATTCTAGTGCGGCGCGTCGGCGGTTGAAACGGCCTTTAAATCGACCTTCAGTCGTAGTATTCGAGCCCGAGATGTGTGATCAGGTCTTCGCCGCGCATCCAGCGCAGCGTGTTTTTGAGCTTCATCAACTGGATGAAGATGTCGTGCTCGGGATAGATGTTCGGCGCATGCATCGGCGCCTTGAAGTAGAACGACAGCCACTCTTGGATGCCGCGCATTCCCGCGCGATGCGCCAAGTCCATGAATAGCACGAGGTCGAGCACCAACGGCGCCGCCAGAATCGAATCGCGGCACAGAAAATTAATTTTGATCTGCATCGGATAGCCGAGCCATCCGAAGATATCGATATTGTCCCACCCTTCCTTCGAGTCGCCGCGCGGCGGGTAGTAATTAATTTTCACCGAGTGGAACACGTCGCTGTAGAGTTGCGGATGCAGCTCGGGCTGCAGGATCTGGTCGAGCACCGAAAGCTTGGTCTCTTCCTTGGATTTGAACGAGCCGGGATCCTCGAGCACCTCGCCGTCGCGATTGCCCAGGATGTTGGTCGAGAACCATCCCGACATACCTAACATCCGCGCCTTCAGCCCCGGCGCGATCAGCGTCTTCATAAACGTCTGCCCGGTCTTGAAGTCCTTGCCGCAGATCGGAAGATTCGTCTCGCGCGCCAACTCGAGCAGCGCCGGCGTGTCGGTGGTCAAGTTGGGCGCGCCGTTCGCGTACGGGATTCCCATCTTGAGCGCGGCGTACGCGTAAATCTGGCTCGGCGCGATTTCGGGATCATTGGCAGCAAGCCCGGCTTCGAACGCCTTCAACGTTTCATGCACCGCCGCCGGACGATGGAATACTTCTGTAGATCCGCACCAGACCATCACGGTGCGCGCGACGCCTGTGCGTTTCTTGAACTGCCGGATGTCGTCCATCAGCATTGCGGCCTTGTCCATCTTGGTGCGCGCTTCTTTCAGATTCGGCCCGCGGATGTTGCGCACGTAGTCCTGGTCGAAAACTGCATCCATTGGATGAAGTTTTTCGAGCGGCTCACGCACCTGCTCCAGGAGCCGTCGGTCGAGCACCGCCGCGTTGAACGCGGCTTCGTACGCGCTGTCTTCGTAGATGTCCCAACCGCCGAATTCCAGATCTTCGAGCCGCGCCAGCGGCACAAAATCCTTGATCAGCGGCGTGCGTCCCTCGGTCCGCTTGCCGAGGCGGACCGTGGCGAGCTGCGTCAGCGACCCGATCGGCGCGCCCAGGCCGCGCTTGACCGCCTCGACCCCCGCGATGAACGTGGTGCTGACGGCGCCGATGCCCGGAAGCAGTACGCCGAGCTTTCCGTCCGCGGGCGCGATCGGCACGGGACCTTTCGTCGTCAAACTTCAGCGCTCCTTTTGGCGTCAGCCCTTACGAAACCGCGAAGGAAATTCGGCGCCGAAGGTTTGATCGGGATGCAACACGCGCGCGCGCTCGATCAGCACCTCTTCGGTCTCGGGAATGTTTGGGTCGGGAATGCAGCAATCGACCGGGCACACCGCCGCGCACTGTTCTTGATCGAAGAAACCGACGCACTCGGTGCATTTGTCGGGAACGATGTAATAGATGTCATCCTTGATTGCGGGCTTGGTCGCGCCGTCGAGCTCCCACTGCGCGCCCCCTTCGTAAATCGCGGTGTTGGGGCACTCCGGCTCGCACGCACCGCAGTTGATGCATTCTTCTGTTATCAGCGTGGACATTTTCCAGCTCCGGACGCAGTCGCAGATTCAACGAACGGGCCGAACGGCAACAATATCGGCGCGCGGCAGAAGGAGCAAGTATTTCAAGTGCCAGTTCGGTCAGTCGGCCACGGCGTTTGCGATGCGTCGCGCGAGTTCAAGATAGGCAATGCTGGCCGGATGCGCGGGATTGGCGACGACTATCGGCATGCCGTCGTCGCCGGCCTGTCTCACGTCCGGATAGATCGGAATCCTCGCGAGCAGTTGCGTTCCCTCCTCCGCGGCCATCTGTTCGCCTCCGCCGTAGCCAAAGAGTTCGTCGCGCTCGCCGCAATCTGGACACACGAAATAGCTCATATTTTCGACCACGCCGAGGATCGGGCAATGCACCTGGCGAAACATCTTGACTGCTCGCGTCGCGTCGAGCAGCGCAACGTCCTGCGGCGTCGTCACGATCACAGCGCCATCGAGCGAGACCTGCTGCGCGAGCGTCAACTGCGCGTCGCCGGTCCCGGGCGGCAGATCGACGATGAGAAAGTCCTGCGAACCCCACAGCGTGTCCTTGAGGAATTGCCGCACCGCGCCCATCACCATCGGCCCGCGCCAGATTACGGG
>JBOHWI010000441.1:0-5247 GCA_050736675.1 Binatus sp. (SeqCode) | reverse complement strand
CCCTGTCGCAGGGAACAATCGACGCGACACCGATGATCACCGACGTGATCGCCGTCGAGCAGGTGCCCGAAATGTTCACCGCACTGAAGCGCCCGGGCACCCGCGCCAAGGTGATGGTGGAGTTTCCGCACTAAAGTAACTCCGACCTCGAACAAATGACTTCCTCGCCACCGCGCGCGGACGTGCGAGGGACCCCGCATCTTTCTCGGCGTGCGGCATTTAAAGATAGTTGATGACCACACGATCGCCTTCCGCGCCCGCGCCCGCCCAGCGCTTCAACCGCAGGGAAGCGCGCAAGTCGCTCGCGCTCAGCCTGACGATCAACGCACTTTGCCCCTTTCTGCTCTATCGCGCTTTGCAGTCGCGCTTTCCGGCGGACAGCGTGATGCCGCTTCTTTACGCGACGATCTTCCCCGTCATCGGGCTGATCCTCAGCCTGGTTCGCAAGCGCACCGTCGACGCAATCGCGATCATCACAATGGCCGGACTCTCAATCCACATCGTCGTCACGCTGCTTGCGCGCACCGTCCGCATCGCGCTCGTTGTGCGCTCGCTCGACGGGGCGCTCATCGGGCTCGCGCTCATCATCTCTGCATTGATCGGCCGCCCAATCATTCTCCTGGTCGCGAAGCAGGTTGTGGCCGGCGGCAGCTCCGATCAGGCGGCGTCACTCAATAGGTTAATCGAGAACGGCGGCGCGAGTAGGTTCTTTACGATCACGCTGGTATGGGGCATCTGCCTGATGGCGATGAGCGGGTTGCACGTCGTGCTGGCTCTCGAACTGCCGCCCGCGGAGTTCTTGCTCGTCTCGCCGGTCGTCGGCGTCGCCACCATTCTGGCGCTTCTTGTTTGGACCGGGCGGTATTTGGCGGTGCGCCGCCGCCCTTAGGTCCCAAAGAATTCCTTGATCGCGCCGAGCGACTCGGCCTCTGTCAACGTCGGCGCGTGTCCCACGCCCGGCACCTCGACAACTTTCGCCTGCTTGTGCACCTTGCACATCCTGCTCGCTGTCGCGCTCGCGAGGATGTCGCTGTCCGCGCCGCGCACGATCAGCGTCGGGCACGCGATTCGCGCGTACGGCACCCACAAGTCGAATCGCTGTTGCGCGGTTGCGCCGCGCAGCGGCCTGCGCACGTTGGCATCCATCTTCCACACCAGCCCGCCGTCGGCGCCCGGCTTGACCGACCATTTTGCCTGCTCGGCGAGGACGCCGTCCGCCAGCTTGGCCATCGCTGGATAATTTTCCTTGTAGTATTTCGCGACCTCGCCGATATTTTCGAAGCGCTCCGGCGCCTCGCCGACATAACTCGCGATTCGCGCCAAACCCACCGGATCGATCTCGCAACCGATATCGTTGATCACCAGCCGCTCGACGCGCTCCGGCCATCCGCCCGCGTACATCATCGAGATTACCCCGCCCATCGAGGTGCCGATGAGGCTCGTTCGCGCGACGCCCAGCCCCTCGAGCATCCGCGCCAGGTCCGTCACGTAATTTTGCGGGAGATATTCCGTCGGCGGACCGAACTGGCTGTCGCCGCGCCCGCGCACGTCAACCGAAATCACGTGATACTTCGCCGCAAGATGCGGCGCGAGCGCGTCGAAGTTGTGCGCGTTGCCGGTCAGCCCATGCACGCACACGACCCATGGCGCGCCTTCGCTGCCGTAGTCCAGGTAATGAAGCCGAAGCCCGTTCGCGTCGATAAACTTGTCGGTTGCCATTTCAATAACCTGCGTTCACTCCGGATGCGGCGTCTGCGCTAGCTGCCACAATTTCTCGGGAACGATTATCAGCCGCCGGCCCTCTCGCGTAATCACGCCCTCGCGCTCGAAGTCGTTGAGCTGCTCGGTGGTGCGCTGCCGCGACGCCCCCACCAGCTCGGCCAGGTCCGCATGCGTCAGCTTGATCGTCAGCAACGTGCCGCGCGAATCGCGCACCCCGAATTTTTCCGCCAGCTCGAGCAGTGCGCCCGCCAGCCGCTCGCGCAGCCCGAGTCCGACGAAGTTGGCGTACCGCACCAGCATCCCCCACCATCGCCCGACCGTCGCGTCCAGCACAATGCTCAGCCGCTCGAGCGGAACGCCGAGCACAGTATCCACAAAAATTTCCGGCTTCACCACCGCGACGATGCAATCGCTGTAGGCCTCGCATCGGAACGGCCGCGTGGTCTGCGGCAGCAGGGAAGACAATCCGAAAACTTCTCCCGGCCCGACGAATCCCACCAGCACGCGCTGATCGCGATTGACGTAACACAGCTTCGCCACGCCCGACAGCAGGATATAAACGTGACTCGACGCCTCGCCCTCTTCGAAGATCGCACCTTCGCGCCGTACTTTGAGCGGCACCGACGCCGCCGCCAGCCGCGCCGTCTGCTCGGCACGCATCCACGAGAGCGACTTGAGCCGCGTGAGAGATTTGGAGTCTATAATGCCGTCAGCCGCCACAGATGCTTCACTACCACAATCGGCCCAATTGTCGCGAATGTGACACTGGAAGCGATTTCCGTCATCGATTTAGCCCTTTTTGTCACGCCTGCGACAAACGTAAGTAACGCTAATGCTTGACCTTACTTTAGTATTACCGCAACTTACTTGCGTCAGGATTGACGTCCGATCACCGAACCTGAGAGGAACGCGATGGCGCACAACAACGAAGGCGACAACTCAAGGAGCACCCTGAATCACACCGACTCTTCTTTTTCCGACGAGATGCTGAAACTCGCTCAAACCCTGATGCCCGAGCCGCCGACCGCCAAGGTCAAGCGGATGGTCGCCGCCGTCACCGACAAGGGGATCGATCGCTGGCTGCATGAGCTCGGCTGGAAGGCATACGACACCGTTATCGGCGCCGCCAACAACGCAACCAATCGCGCGTTTACCAGTCCCGCCGTCGGCCAGGTGCTCGGCGGCGCGATCGACATTATGCTGCGATGGCAGCGGCTGAATGCCGCCGTCGCCGGCGCATTCTTCTCGGCACTATGGCCGGCAGTCGGCCTGCCCTCCGCCACCGAGGTCGAAGGCCTGCGCAGCGACCTGCGCGCGATGCGCGAAGAATTGCGCGACGCGGTCGCCGAGCGCGACTCGAAGGAAGACTTCGCCAGCGAACTTCACCTCGCCGTCCGCGAGTCGATCGTCAACCGGCAGGCTGACACCTCTGCGACGCCGGCAACCGAGAAGGAGTCCCGCGTTTACCAATTCTCGGTCTGGTCGGGATGGCCCGGCGCGGATCCGATGGAGCTGGGTGAAGATGTCGGCAATTAACGAAATCGCCTCGCTCTGGATGGAAGGCACGATGCGTACGCTCGACGCGTTCCGCTCGGGCTTCGGCGCCACGATGGACGACCCCACGCCCGCCACCCGTTCGCGCGTCATCTACGAATCGGGCCTCGTCCGGCTGCGTCACTACGAGGCGCGCGGCGCCAACAAGAAGCGCGTGCCCCTGCTCCTCATCTACTCGCTCATCAAGCGCCCCTTCATCCTCGACCTCCAACCAGGCCGCAGCGTCGTCGAGTATCTCATCAAGCAGGGCTTCGACGTTTATTTGATCGACTGGATTCCGCCCTGCGCCGGCGACAAGGACCACGGCTTCGACGATTACGTGAACGTCGACATCGCCAACGCCGTCCACGCCATCCAGATTTACACCGGCATCGAACAGATCTCGATCCTCGGCTACTGCTTCGGCGCGCTGCTCGGCCTGATGTACAGTGCGCTGCACAGCGGCAACGTGAAAAATCTCGTCGCCCTGACGCTCCCGCTCGACACCAGCGTGCGGCAGTTGCCGATCGAGCACCTCACCGCGGCGATGACCGCGCGCAGCGCCAACATGATCGTCGAGATGTACGGCAACGCGCCGGCCTGGATGATGTATTCGTTCTTCAACACGCTCGCTCCGACTCATCATCTGCTCGACAAGTTCGTCGGCGCCTACCGCACCAGCTCTGCGCGCCCCGCCTACATCGACACGTTCCGGCTGTTCGAGCGATGGCTTCACAGCGACGTTCCGATGGCCGGCCGAATCTTCCTCGAAACCTCCGAGATGTGGCGCGAGAACTCGCTGCTCAAGGGCACGATGAAAGTCGGCGACACGCTCGTGGACCTGGCGCGCGTGGCAATGCCGCTGCTCAACGTGATCGGAGACCGCGACGATATCGTCAATCCTCTCTCGAGCGAGCCACTGCCTCAACTCGTGTCGAGCGAGGACAAACAAAATCTGCACTATCCAGCCGGCCACATGGGCGCCGCGATCAGTGCCGATTCGCTCAAGCGGCTATGGCCCCAAATCACGAATTGGTTGAGTGCCCGCGATGACTGAAAACATGAAACCGCCGGTTTCGTCGCGAACGCGACAAAGGAAACGGGCAAAAACTGAATCGATGGTTAGTGTTAGTAAACCAACCGGCGGGCACGAGTCGCGCCGACAACCAGGAGAAGAGGAAATGTCAGAGAAAGAGAACGGTTCCATTTACAGCAACCTGTTGAGCGTCGAAGGCGCGAAGAAGGTCGCCGCCTGGTACATCGACACCAGCGAGAAAGTCGCCAAGCAGGCGATCGAATTCCAGGAATCGGCCACCAAGTGGGCCCAGGAGACTCCGCTCGCTCCGATCTTCGACGCGCAAATCGAGTACGGCAAAAAGTTCGTCGAGCGCTCGGCCAGCGCCGCCCGTTCCCTCTGGCGCCTCGAGTAACCTCCCCGCGATTGTCACCCTTCCCACAGCGGGAAGGATGAGGGGTTAGGTTTCTCTTCACCGCTTCTCCTAAATCCCCAAGCGCTTGGCTTAGCCTCGCCCTGTCTGACAGGGAGTGGTCAAGCCTCGTGCAATTTCCCTCAGAGTCGCCGCTGAATTAGTCTTTTCCTGGATCATGGCTTCCGAACTCAATACCGCCGGCGCTTCCGACGTCCCCGAGATCTCGCGCGAGGAGCTGCACCGCCGGCTGCACGATTCCTCGCTCACAATCGTTGACGTGCTGCCGGAAGCCTCCTACGTCGAAGCGCACATCCCGGGCGCGCTCAACCTTCCCCTCGAAGCGGTTGCCACTCGCGCGCGCGAGCTCCTTCCCGACCTCGCCGCCGACATCGCCGTTTACTGCGGACAATTCACCTGACCGCGGAGCCAGCAGGCGGTCCGCCTGCTGCATCAACTCGGTTACTCGAACGTCCGCGACTATCGCGGCGGTATAGCGGAATGGGTGGAGTCGGGAGAACCGACTGAGAGCGCGACCGGCGCGATCTCCAGGCCGGGCCCCGCC
>JBOHWI010000440.1:0-4384 GCA_050736675.1 Binatus sp. (SeqCode) | reverse complement strand
CCGGGATTCTTCGCTGCGCTCAGAATGACACGGACGTCTTCTTTACCGCCGTTCGATTACAGTTTTACGGTAAGCGCATGGCGGATAAGATAAATTTTACGGCGAGAGCAAAAACACTGTCCCCGATCTTTCCCGGCGAGATCCTGAATGAAGACTATCTGATCCCTGCCGGTATCAGCGTAAACCGGCTCGCGATGGACATTCATGTGCCCGTCTCGCGGGTCTATGAGATCGTGAAGGGCGAACGAGCGATCACTGCCAATACCGCGCTGAGACTCGCGCGCTACCTGGGCACGACCGCCGAGTTTTGGATGAATTTGCAGGCGAAGTATGAACTTCGCAAAGCGATGGATGAGCGTGCTGCGAAGATAGCCGCGGAGGTACGCCCCCTGGCGGCAGCCGGGCGCTGAGCGAGTCTCGACGCGTTCAAGGCTTCGTCGCTTTGATCGAAAAAATTGTTGGAATCGGATCGCCTTCGATATGCCACAACCCGTCGCTGCCCTGCTTCATGAACGGGAAATGCTGGTAGATGCACTCGGGGAACTCGTGCAGATACTCGATTCGCAACCCTGTCGCCGCGAGCGCGCTGACGACGTCGCCGAGCCGGTACATCCATTCGTGAGTCGCGGAGACTGTTTTGCTGTGATCGGAATAGTCAGGGCCCGGCGGGTCTTCGCGCATCGCCGTGTGGAAATACGAAATCTCGAACTCGAGCCTGCTCGTGCCCGCGCGATTGGCGCTCATCTGCGTCAGCGGATGAAACTCCGCGATATAAAAGAAGCCGCCCGGCTTGACGAAGCTCGCCGCGATCTGTGCCCATCGCGCGATATCGGGCAGCCAGCACAACGCGCCGTACGAGGTGAACACGATGTCGAACTGCTCGTGCAGCACTTCGGGCGCGTCGTAAATGTTTGATTGGACGAAGCGCGCGGGAAGTTTCAGCTCGGCGCTGATCGAGCGCGCGAGCGCGATAGCCTCATCCGAGAAATCCACCCCGGTAACATTCGCGCCGAGCCGCGTCCACGACATCGTGTCGAGCCCGAAATGGCACTGCATATGCAACAGCGACTTGCCGCGAACGTCGCCGACCTCGCGCAGCTCGATCGGCTTGAGCACATTCTCCCCCGCCTTGAACTCCGCCAGCCGGTACTCGCGCGACGCCTCGTGAATCCGCGCCATCTGATTCCACGCGTCGAGATTTGCTTTCAGCCGCTCGTCCATCCCAGCCCCTAAGGGCGCTCCTGGCTGTAGTCCCACGAAATCGTGCGCGACGGCTTGAACGTCACGACGATGACCTTGTTACCCTTCAGCGACTTCGCGTAGGCCTTGCCGAGTTTCTTGCCCAGGTATTCGACCGCCATTCTCTCCAGGCGTTTGTCGTCAACTTTTTCCTCGAGCGTGGCCCGCCCTTTCAACACCACCGTCTTGTACGGCGCCTTCTTGGTATCGATCACCAGCGTGATGCGCGGATCGCGCACCAGGCATTTGTACTTGAACGCCTCCGCCCCCGTTTGGAAAACGATCTGTCCGTCGGCGTATTCGTACCAGGTCGGCACGGCGTGCGGCGCGCCGTCGGGCGCGGTGACCGCGACTACCGCGACGATCGGTTTCTTGAGCAGCTTCTCGATATCCTTTTTCTTCATCGGCATGTGGACGATGGCTCCTGTAGCGGTCGAAATTGATGTGAGTGAATGTGAATTTACTCACTTGCCCTTGAAATTCGGTTTGCGCTTTTCGCGGAACGCTCGCGTGCCCTCGCGCACGTCCTCGGACGGATTCGTGATCATCACGTTGAGTGCGGCATCTTCGAGCGCATTCTCGAGCGTCATCTCGCGCTGCTTGTACATCATGCGCTTGGCCAGCCTGATCGCCAGCGGCGGTCCGTCCGCGAGCCGCCGCGCGAAGTCATCGACCCGCGCCTCGAGCTCCGCGTGCGGCACCACTTCAGTTACCAACCCCAGCTCGAGCGCGGTCTTCGCGTCATAGACTTCCGACAGCAACGTCATCTTGAGCGCGCGATCCAGGCCCATGAAGCGCGGGAACAGGTACGCTCCGCCCTCATCGCAGAGCAGCGCGAATTTGAGCGCCGTGTCTCCCAGCCGCGCCTGATCCGACGCTATTCTGAAATCGCACGACAGTGCGAGCGTCAGTCCTCCCGCCACCGCGGCGCCGTTGATCGCGGCAATCACCGGCTTGTCGAAGCGATGCAGCGACAGGACCAGTTGATGAAATCCCTCACGCATCTCGAGCATGTGACCCATCGGATGACCCCGAAAGCGCGAGGCGCTTTCCGGCGCGCCGCTGATATCGCCGCCGGCGCAGAACGCGCGCCCGCTGCCCGTGATGATCAGCACGCGCACCTCGTCCGCCTGCCGCGCGAGATCGATCGCCGCGCACATCTCCTTGACCATCGTCTCGTTGTAGCCGTTCATCCGCTCCGCGCGGTTGATAACGATCTTCGCTATCCCGTCGCGCGCACCATAAATGATCGTCCTGAAGTCCATCGACGTCTCCTCGTAATTGGCCTTTCACTGAATGCAGGGGTCACCCCTGCCCAAGGAAGTGTGAAACCCACGGTGGGTTTCACATTAAATGAAGTGATTTACCCTTCCCTACGCTACCGACCCTTAAATGTCGGCGGCCTCTTTTCCAGAAACGCCTTCACCGCCTCGCGATGGTCCTCCGTGCGGCCCGTCATCGTCTGGCCCCACGCCTCGCGATCGAGCAGCTCGTTGAACTCATGATTCAGCGCCGCGTTAAGATTCGCCTTCATGTAGGTGTAGGCGATCGTCGGCCCGTTGGCGATTCGCGACGCCACTGCATGCACCTCGTCGCGCAACGACGCCGCCGGCACCACGCGATTCGCCAGCCCGATGCGCAGCGCCTCATCCGCGCCGATTACGTCGGCCAGGAAATACAACTCGCGCGCCTTCGCCGATCCCACCAGCTGCGTCAGCGACCAGGTCCCGCCGTAGTCGCCCGAGAAGCCTACCTTGGCGAACGCCGTGCCGAAGCGCGCCGCATCCGACGCAATCCTGATGTCGCAGGCCATCGCCAGGCTGAGTCCCGCCCCCGCCGCGGGGCCGTTAACCGCCGCGATCGTCACCTTTGGCATCTCGTGCAGCATCAACGACGCTTCTTCGCCCCGGCGCAAGCCCGCGACGCGATCCTCGATCGTCTGCTCCGCGCCGGCGCTCTCATTGCGCGCACGCATCCCGCCTATATCTCCGCCCGAGCAGAATCCGCGACCCGCTCCCGTCAGCACCACGGCGCCGATTTCAGGATTGGTCGCCGCGCGCGAAAGGTTGTCCACCAGCCCGCCCATCATCTCGGCGCTCATCGCGTTTAACTTGTCGGGCCGATTCAGCGTGAGGTACAGCACGCGGTCTTTAATTTCGGTCAGCAGGTCTGCCATTTCTTTGCCTCCAAAAATCTGCGTTCATCGCGCCGACGGTGACGGCCGGCCGCTTCTCCCGCGGCGACAACGGAGTCGCGTCCGGATACTGCGCCGTCGCCGCCGCGACTCGACTCTGGTACTACTTCACGTCCGCCAGTCTGTCGAGTGTCGCCGCAACGGCCTGGGTGCCGTCGAGATCGTGCCCGAGCGCGGCCGCGGAGTTGAACATCGACGCCATCAGCGCGAGTCCTGGCAGCGCCAGCCCCGATTCGCGTGCGGCTTCGGTCACCAGCCGCAGGTCCTTGCGAATCAGCCTGATGAAAAATCCCGGCCGATAGTCTCCGGCTATGATCTTCGGCCCAAGATTCGACAACTGCCACGACCCCGCCGCGCCCGCACCAATCGCCTCGACCACGCGCGACGCGTCCAGGCCGCCCGCCTTGGCGAACTTGATCGCCTCGGCCGTTGCCTCGAGCGCCAGCGCGACCGCGATCTGGTTCGCCAGCTTGGTCATCTGCCCCGCACCCGACGCGCCCATATATGTGATCCTCTTTCCGAGTAACTCGAACAGCGGACGCACCCGCTCGAACGCCCCCGCGTCGCCGCCGACCATTATCGCCAGCGTGCCGTCGCGAGCGCCGACGTCGCCGCCCGATACCGGCGCGTCGAGATACTCGACGCCCTTCCCCTTCAGCCGCGCCGCAATCGCGCGCTCCGCCGCCGGCGAGACAGTGCTCATGTCGATTACGAGTTGCGCGCGTTCGAGCGCAGGCTCGATCTTCGCGACCGTCGCCTCGACGTCGGACGTGTCGGGCACCATGATAAACACCACCTCCGCACCTGTGACGCAGGCGCCCGCATCCGCTGCGACGATCGCGCCGTCGGCCGCGAGCACCCGCGCCTTCTCCGGCGACCGATTGAACGCGCGCACGCGATGACCCTCGCCGATCAACCGCCGCGCCATTGGCGCGCCCATTATCCCGGTCC
>JBOHWI010000439.1:0-3207 GCA_050736675.1 Binatus sp. (SeqCode) | reverse complement strand
CGACCCGTCCCTCCGCCAATCCAATCGACGACACTTCGGCCGCCGCGTGACGCACCCCTTCGCGCTCCATCCGCGCCAGCGCGGATTCGAAGTCGATCGACTCGGGCGTCGTCAGTCCGCTGTAGACTTTCCTGCCACCGATGAAGATTCCGATCGTTCCGATGATCGCCGCGGGCATGCCGGCCGCCTCGAAAATCGACGCCAGGATATAACTGGTGGTGGTCTTGCCGCTGGTCCCGGTGATGCCGATCAAATCGACGCGTTCGCTCGGTGCGCCGAAGAAACGCGATGCGGCCGCGCCCATCAACAGGCGCGGCCGCTCGCTCTCGACCAGGGTCGCCGCGGGGCGCGCTGTTCCACCGTCCCATCCTCCAACCACCACAGCGCGCGCCCCACGGTTTAATGCATCATCAATGTTCGCCCGGTTCCGCTTTGCTTCCCGGGCCGTCGAGAAATACAGATGACCGGGCCTGGTCTGACGCGAGTCGTAGCACAGGCCCGTGATTTCCACGTTCAGGTCGCCGTCGATTCGACGGACGTCGAGTCCTTCGAGCAATTCACCAAGTTTCACTTTTGCCTGACGGGCGATACACCGCCGCCGCTGAAGTACGATGCCGGCACGACGTCCGATCCTGCCGCCGCGCCGTCTCCGCCATCGGCAATAATCGGAGCCAGCGTCAGTTTAACCGTGGCGTGATTGAGCGGAGCGCCGCCGCTCGGATCCTGCGCGACTACATAGCCGCCGCCATGCACGTCGACGTTGACGCGTGAGACGCGCGCCAGTTCCATCGCGCGCCTGAGACTTAGTCCCGCAAAATCGGGCGTCGTCCGCGTCAGCTTCGAGCCGGTCAACACGGGCAGATAGTCGTCTACGTCCGCAGCCGTCGCCGCAGCGCTTTTGCCGTCCGAGTCTTTGCCGAAATCGGGCAGTGGAATCATGCCGGCAGTTTCGTACGGCTGATTCGGCGGCGTGATATTTAAATCGCGGACCGCACCCTGCGCGATTTCGCTGAACACCGGCGCCGCGATCAAGCCGCCGAAGTGTTCGTGACCCACATCGTACAACGCCACTAGGATTAAGAGGCGCGGATCGTCCGCCGGCAAAAATCCCACGAACGACGAAACGTGCCGATTCTGGTAGTAGGTGCCGTTTTCCGGATTTACCATCTGCGCGGTGCCGGTCTTGCCGGCGACGATAAAGCCGTCAACGCGCGCCTTGGCCGCCGTGCCGCCATCAGACATCACGACGTTGCGCAGCAGCAGATTCATCTGATGCGCGATATCAGGCGAAATCGCGCGACGCATCACTTGCGGCGTATGCGTCAGGATCGCGCGGCCTTCCGCGTCGTAGGCGGCCTTCACCACGTACGGCCGAATGATATTTCCGCCGTTCGCGATCGCCGCGTACGCGACCGCCAGCTGTATCGGCGTGACCGCCACGCCCTGCCCGAAACCGTGATTGGCGAGATCGATTTCTTTCCAGCTCGACGGTTTGCTAATCAGCCCCGACGCTTCACCCGGCAGATCGATTCCGGTGCGCGATCCGATTCCAAACGCGCGCAGTCCTTCGTAATAGCGCTCCGAGCCCAGCGTCAACGCGATTTTCGCCGCTCCGATATTGGACGACACTTCGATTATCCCGCCGAGATTGAGCCATCCATGACGGCTGTGATCGTGGATCGTGTGCCGGTCGATCGTGAAATGCCCGTCCTCGCAGTAAAATTGCTTGTCAGTAGTGATCGCATGATCGGCCAGCGCGATCGAGCCGAGGACTCCCTTCATGGTCGAGCCCGGCTCGAACGCATCCTGGACCGCCGGGTTGTGCAGGCGGTCATGAAGGTTGGCGCCGTCGGCGCTTACATTCGCCAACGCGATCACTTCGCCTGTGAACGGATCGAGCACGACGGCGCTGCCGCGCTTGGCGCCGCTCGCCTGCACCTCGGCCGCCAATTCGGTTTCGGCGAGCGACTGGATCGACGAATCGATCGTCAGCTCGAGCTGTGCGCCCGGCTCCGGCGCCTTCAGCGCCAGCGGGCTGTCGAAAATCGGATGCCCTTGTGCGTCATGATCGAAGCTCAGCTCGACCGCTTCGCCGCGTGCAATCTTGTCGTACTGCAACTCCAGACCGGAGAGTCCCTGGCCGTCCATCCCAGCCAACCCCACCACCGACGCGGCCAGGTTGCTCCCCGGGTAAAACCTCTTGTATTCGCTGATCGTGCCGATGCCGTCGATTCCGAGCGCTTCCGCCGCCTGCGCCTTGTCGGGCGAAATCCGGCGCTCGAGCCAAACGAAGGGCGCGTCCTTGGTGAGCTTCGATTCGAGCGAAATCGGCATCATCATAAGGATCGCCGCGAGCTTGCCGCGCTCGGCCGGCGTGCTCGACTCGAGCACCTTCTTCGGCCGCGCGTAAACTGAACGCGTCTCGGCCGACAGCGCCAGCGGCTCGCCGTTGCGATCGACGATCGGTCCGCGCACCGCCGCGAGCCGGCTCTCTCCGGTATGCTCGCGTTGGGCGAGCGAGTTGAGCCGCGGCCCGTACAGCGCCACCAACACCACCAACCGGATCACCGCGAAGGCGAACAACGCCGCCAGCGCAAGCGTAAGCGCTCCGATTCGAGCTCGCCGCTGCTTGTAGGCGGTATTCATGGGAGCATCACCACCTGCCCGCGGCCGGGCGCCGCCAGATGATACTTCGGGGCGAGCGCGCGCAGGCGATCTTGCGAGCTGAGCTGCGCGGCCGTCAGGCGCAGCCGGCGATTTTCGTCCTGCAGCTTCGCGATTTCCTCGTGCAGCGCCGAAAGGCGATAGCCTTCGCGCGTAAGTTCGAGCCGAATCATCAAGGTCGCGAATCCCACCATCGCGATCAGCACACCCAGCATCGCCGGCACGACTTTCGACGGCCGCCGTGTCGGTTTCACCCGCGCGCTCATCGTGCGCTCCGCTCGATACATCGGATCCTCGCGCTGCGTGCGCGCGGATTGCGCGAAGTCTCGGACGACGACGGCTTGATCACCTTGCGGGCGATCGCCACGTAGTCTCCGGTCTGCGCCAACTCCCGAAAACGCTCCTTGACCGGACGGTCTTCGAGCGAATGGTACGAGATGATCAGCATGCGCCCGCCCGGATTGAGCATCGCGGGACCGTCGCGCAGCAGCGCCGCGAGGCTTTCCATCTCGTGATTCACCGCGATTCGCAGCGCCTGGAAGG
>JBOHWI010000438.1:0-9226 GCA_050736675.1 Binatus sp. (SeqCode) | reverse complement strand
GTGTCTGAGGCTCGCGAGGTTTCCGAGATCCATCTAACTAAATCCGAGCGGCGTTCAATGAATCATCGCGACTGCTGCGCCCGAAGTCGACAGCACAACCTGGTTGAGATGGACCAGCGAAGTGTTGAGCAGGCCAAGGATCGCGTGCGGGTAAACGCCGAGGATCAGCACGATGATCCCGAGCGGCACCAGCGTGAACGCCTCGCGAAACGACAAATCGGCAAAATCCTTGTACTTCTCATTCAGCGGTCCGAGATAGATTCGCTGGAAGGTCCATAGCAGATAGCCCGCCGTCAATATTGCCGTCGCCGCGCCGAACGCCACCATCAGCGGATGCGTCTGCCACGCGCCCAGCAGCACCAGCACTTCCGAAATGAATGCGGACATCCCCGGCAGTCCCATGCCGGCAAAAAACGCGAACCCTGTCACCGCCGTGTATATCGGCATTTGCTGCGCCAGGCCGCCGAAGCCGTTTATCTCGCGATGGTGCGCGCGGTCGTAAATCACGCCGACCAGGATGAAGAGCATCGCCGTGATCGTCCCGTGATTGAACATCTGCAGCACGGCGCCGTTGATTCCTGCCGCCGTGAACGCCGCCAACCCGAGCATCACGTAACCCATGTGGCTAATCGACGAATATGCAATGAGTTTCTTATAGTCAGTCTGCGCCATCGCGCACATTGCGCCGTATACTATGTTGATAGTGCCGATCACCCCGAGGAACAGCCACGCAAGCTGGTAGCTCGCCGCCGGCAACACCGCAAAATTCACGCGCAGAATGCCGTAGGTGCCCATTTTCAGCAGCACGCCCGCAAGAATGACCGAGATCGCCGTCGGCGCTTCCACGTGCGCGTCGGGCAGCCAGGTGTGGAACGGGAACGCCGGAATTTTGATTGCGAAGCCGATGAATAGTGCGATCCACACTATTCGCTGGAATCCAATTGAGTAATGACTCGAATTCGCCGCCAGCTCGGTCAGGTCAAACGTCGGAGTCGCGCCATAGTAATAGAGCCCGAGCATCGCCAGCAGAATCAGCACCGAGCCCAGCAGCGTGTAGAGAAAAAACTTGATCGCCGCGTACTCGCGCCGCGGACCACCCCAGATGCCGATTAGAAAATACATCGGCAGCAACATTACTTCCCAGAAAATGTAGAAGAGGAAAAAATCCAGCGAGACGAATACGCCCATCATTCCCGTGTCGAGCATCAGCAGCATCGCGTAGTAGCCTTTCTCCGCGCGATTGATGCCGAAGCTGGCGAACACTGAGATAAACATGATGAGCGCCGTCAGCAGCACCATCGAGATGCTGATTCCGTCGACGCCCATGAAGTAGCTAATGTGGTAAGAAGGCATCCACGATGCTTTCTCGGCAAACTGCACGGCGCTGGTCGTCGTATTGAAGTTCTCGTACAGGTAGACTGCGATCAGTAGTTGCGGTACCGTCGCCGCCACCGCGATCCACTTGGACACGGCTTTCATCGAGTCGGGCAGCGCGAGAATCAGCGCCATTCCGGCGATTGGAATAAAGGTTATCAGAGTAAGCGCGTGACTCATTTCAGTTTTCGCTCTTCCCGTTTGCCTTGAATTGAAGCGTCGCCGAATTACTCATGCCCTTGCGACCGCGCGCGCGAGCAGTATCAGCATTACCGCCGCCAGAATTCCGTACAGGTACCCGTTGATCGAACCGGTCTGCAGCCGCCGCAGTCTGCCCCCCACGTTGTAGGTGACGTTTGAAGCGAAGTTGACCAGCCAATCGACTACGTAATGGTCGAATAGTCCGGAAAGCCACGACATGAATACTATGATTCGCGCCGCGAGATTAACTACTCCGTCGATTATATTCGAGTCGAACCATGCAAACGCCCGCGTCGTGAATAGATATGGTTGTACTACAACTTTGTCATAAACTTCATCGACGTAGTATTTGTTCAATACCCATTCGTATGGCACTCCGTCGAACATCTGGCTAAAGCGCGCAGGATCTATCTTCTGCTGCCGATACATCAGATCTGCGACCAGCCAACCGATTACCACCATCGTGAACGTGATAAATCCGAATGCTGCTTCGGTCGCATGACTATGTATTCCCGCCTCGGTAATCCGGCGCGTCACCTCGGAACTGAACACGGGATCCAGAAAAGTCTCGAACGGTTTGAAGGTCGCAATGAACTCTGGAATCTTCACCAATCCGCCGACTACCGACAACACGCCAAGCGCAATCAGCACGTACGCCATCGACGGCGGTGATTCGTGCAGGTGATGCTCCTGCTCGTGCGTGCCGCGAAATTCGCCGAAGAACGTCATGTACACCTGCCGGAACATGTAGAAGACCGTGATCGCCGCACCAATCAGCAGCAGCGCCCAGACCACGGTGTGCCCATGCGCGAACGCCTGCCAGATGATCTCGTCCTTCGACATGAATCCCGCGAACGGCGGCACGCCCGATATCGCCAGCGTTGCCGCCATGAAGGTGAGGAACGTGATCGGCATCTTGTGCCGCAGCGCGCCCATCTTGCGCATGTCCTGTTCCCCGCCCATCGCGTGGATAACCGAGCCGCTGCCGAGGAACAAACACGCCTTGAAGAACGCATGTGTCATTAGATGGAACACACCGGCGGCGTACGCGCCGACGCCCAGCGCCGCGAACATGTATCCAAGCTGGCTTACGGTCGAGTAGGCGAGCACTTTCTTGATGTCGTTTTGCGCGACGCCGATCGTCGCGGCACCTAGAGCTGTCAGGCCGCCGATCAGGGCGATCACGCCCATCGTGAACGGCGACATCGAAAATAAAAAGTTCAGCCGCGCGACCATGTACACGCCGGCCGTCACCATGGTCGCCGCATGGATCAGCGCGCTCACCGGCGTGGGTCCGGCCATCGCATCCGGCAGCCACACGTACAGCGGAATCTGCGCCGATTTTCCCGTCGCGCCGATGAACATCAGCAGCGTGACGAATCCCACCAGCGTATGCGCCGAGTGATAGCCCGCGAAATTTATCGGCACTCCCGACAGCAGCGGCGCGTATTTCGCGACCTCGCGCGTCACCAGCGTGGGATGCCCGAGCGCGTCAAGTCCCGCGAACAAACTGTACAGCGCGATCACGAACGCCAGATCGCCGACGCGGTTCACGATGAACGCCTTGTTGCCCGCGGTCGTGTTCGCCTGCACCTTGTACCAGAACCCGATCAGGGCGAACGAGCACAGGCCCACGCCTTCCCAGCCCACGAACATCAGCCACAGGTTGTCGCCCAACACCAGCACCAGCATCGCGAAGGTGAACAGGTTGAGCCATCCGAAGAAGCGCCAGTAGCCGTCGTCGTCGTGCATGTAGCCGGTCGAGTAAATGTGGATGAGCCCGCCGACGCCGGTGATTATCAGCGTCATGATCATGGAGAGCGGGTCGAGCCAGAACGCGATGTCGAGATTCAGTCCGCCGACGTCGAACCACTTCCATAGATCGTCGAGCATGAAGCGGCTTTCCGGCGGCAATCCGATCATTCCGAAAAATGCGCGCACCGCGAGCAGAAACGCCGCGATGACAACGCCGCAACCGACCAGACTGATCGCGCGCTTGCCGAACGTCTTCTGCAGCCACGCGCCGGCAAGGAAATTGATCGCTGCGCCGATCAGCGGCAGCACCACGATCAAGCGGATGAACGTAACCGGAATCGGATGATCCATTGCCCAGTTGCTCAGCTATCCGCGCAGCGTCTCGGTCGCATCGACGTCGATCGTCTTGAAATTCTGATAAATCGCAAGCACGACAGCCAGTCCGATCACCGCCTCGGCGGCCGCCAGCATGATTACGAAAATCGCAAAAATCTGTCCATCGTATTTGCCGCCGCCGTAAAACGCGAAAGCAAGGTAGTTGATATTGGCGGAGTTGAGTATCAACTCGACGCCCATCAGGATTCCGATCGCGTTGCGCCGCGTCAGAACGGTAAACAGCCCGAGCGAAAATACGATCAGGCTCAGCACCAGGAAATGATTAAGCGTTATTCCCCCGCCCATCCCGACTCTCCCGCTCCCCTACTCCCTCGCTTCGTGGCGCGAAATTACTATCGCGCCGATAAGCGCCGCCAGCAGCACCAGCGACGCGACCTCGAACGGCAACACGTAGTCGCCCAGGAACGCATTTCCGATAGCGTAGGTCGTCGGCGCGGGCGCGACTGCTGCCGCCTGATGCCACTGCGTCCGCGTCACTGCATACAGCATCACAATCGCGGCGATTCCCACCGTGAAGATCCCCGCGCCCCTTCCGACCGCGCGATTCGACACGGTTACGTCGCCGATTCCCGCCGTCAGCATCACAGCGAAGATAGTCAGTACCAATATTCCGCCGACGTAAACCAGTAGCTGGACCATCGCGACGAAGTCCGCCGCGAGCAAAATGTAAATGCCTACTACGCCGATGAACGCTCCGAGCAGCGCGAATGTCGAATAAACTATGCTGCGCGAGAACGCTACTAATATCGCCGACCCAACCGTCAACGCGGCCAGCGCATAGAATATTATCTGAGCGAGCATATCCTCCCAGCGTGCCAACCGCCCAACGCGCTACGCCGGCTCTTCTTCGGCCGGTTTCTCGCCACCGGGCTGCGCCCATTGATCAAGGTAGGTCATCCCACGATTCAGGATTGGCGCGATCCGCGTGTCGGTCTCCGGCCCCTTCTTGGGCTTGTACGCAATCACCGGATCCTTGACGAAGCGGCGAATCAGGCTCTCCAGCGAATAGTCGGCGCCCTCGAACTCGGTCGTATGATGAATCGAGCCGGTCGGGCACGGCTCGCTGCAGAGCCCACAGTACATGCACTTTGCGATGTCGATGTCGAATTGCGACAGCAGCATTTGCCGCGTCTGCGGATCCTTGTCGACCACGATCACGATGCAATCGATCGGGCAGGCGCGCTCGCAGGCTAGGCATCCCGTACAGATTTCGAGATCGACTTCGAGAATTCCGCGATAGCGAAACGGCAGCGTGTCCTGCACGCGCACCGGCATCCGATCGGGATACTGCACCGTGTACGGCTTGCGCATGAAGTGCGACGCGGTCACCGCCATGCCCTCGAAAATACTAGTGACGGCTTCCCTTATGTTAGTTACGTATTCCGAAACCGCGCTCATCAATAGCCTCTAGATAGTCGGATTGAAGTATACTTCCATCCGCGACCGCCGAAGATAGTATATAACCCGCTGAGCAAAGACCGCCGCCAGCGCGAGCGCACCCGCGAACATTATATATCCCATCGCTGCGTTGCCGTCGGGCCAAATGGCTACCCACACCGCGGTTCCGATCATATCCACAAACGCAATCGGCACGAAGTACTTCCAGCAAAGTGTCATTAGTTGATCGATACGCACTCGCGGCAGCGTCGCCCGTATCCACATCGACACGAACACCAGGACTAGTACTTTGACGTTGAATGTAATCGCCTCAAGTATGTTCATCGCAACTAAGTTGTTCGTAACGTGCGGGAACTGCCAGCCGCCGAGAAACAGCGTCGCGATTATCGCGCCGATGATGAACAGGTTTCCCCATTCCGCCATGAAGAAGAACAGGTAGCGCATGCCGCTATACTCGGTCGCGAAACCCGCCACCAGTTCCGACTCGGCTTCGGGCAGGTCGAACGGGGTACGGTTACCCTCGGCCAGCGCCGATATATAAAGGATGTTGGCCGCGACGAACGTGAACGGATTCGCGAACAGGAACCAATGCTGCGGCGCCCAGCCCTGCGCGCGGATGATTCCCTGCATGGACAGCGTGCCCGTCATGAGCACGACAGGGAAAATCGAAAGCCCGGCCGGTATTTCGTAGCTGACTATTTGCGCCGCCGACCGGATTCCGCCGATCAACGACCACTTGTCGTTCGACGCCCATCCCGCCATCAGCACGCCGACGACAGTGAGCGCCGTGACCGACGTCATATAAAGGATGCCCACATTGAGATCGGCCAGTATCAGCGACGACGAGAACGGCATCACCGCCCACGGCAGCGTAAACGCCAGCATCACGAGGTACGGCGCCATCTTGAACAGCGGAGCGTCGGACTCGTCGGGAATAATGTCTTCCTTGCAGACGTGCTTCACGCCGTCGGCCAGCCACTGCAGAAATCCTTGCGGCCCGACGCGGTTCGGACCCACGCGAGACTGGATTCTTGCCCACACGCGGCGCTCGGCCCAGCTCACGATTCCCGCGAACGGAAACGCCACGCCCAAGAACACCACCGCACTCATCACGAATACGACAATCGCGGCGACCAAGTGCGGCGACGCGTTCTTGCCGAACGCGCCCGAGGCGATCAGGTTGTGTACCAGCGTCTCCATCGAGGATTAGCGATCGATCTCCGGCGCGATCACGTCGAGACTCGCGATCAGCGTCACCAGGTCCGCGATCATCAGCCCAGCGCTCAGCTTCTGGATGATACCCATCGCCGCAAACGAGCCGGTGCGGACGTGCACCCGCCACGGATATCCGGTGCCGTCGCTCACGACGTACCAGCCCATGTCGCCGCGTCCGCTTTCGAGCCGAATCTGGCATTCGCCCTTCGGCGGCTTGAAATTACGCGCGACTTTCGCCAGCACCGGGCCACCGGGAATCTTCTGCAGCGCCTGACGCAGTATCTTCGACGACTCCGCCATCTCGCGAATCCGCACGACGTAGCGATCCATCGAGTCGCCGAGCTTGCCCCAATGACCGTCGCCAATCGGCACGTTGAACTCGAACTCCGGGTACACCGAATATGGAATATCCTTGCGGATGTCCCACTTGATTCCGCAGGCGCGCAGGTTCGGCCCGACCAGGTTGTAGTTGATCGCCTCTTCGGGCGTGATCACGCCGACGTTCGCCAGGCGCTCGATATAAATCTTGTTCCACGAGATGAGTGCGTTGTATTCCTCGAGAATCGGATCGAAATGGTCGAGGTACGCGAGCGCCTTTTCGCGCCATCCCGGCGGCAAATCCCACGCCACGCCGCCGATTCGCATGTAGTTGAAGGTGAGCCGCGCGCCGCACAGCTCCTCGATCAAATCGTTGATCATCTCGCGCTCGCGAATCGCGTGCGTGAACGGCGTCACCGCGCCGATGTCCATCGCCATCGCGCCCACCGACAGCAGATGCGACGCGATTCGATTCAATTCCGCCGCGATCACCCTGCAGTACTCGCCGCGATGCGGCACTTCGATTCCCGCGAGCTTCTCGCACGCCATGCCCCAACCCTGGTTGGTGAACATGGCGCATACGTAATCGACGCGATCGGTGTACGGCATGAAGCCGTGATAGCCGACCTTTTCCGCAATTTTTTCGATCGACCGATGCAAGTAGCCGACGTCCGGGATCGCCTCGCGCATCACCTCGCCGTCGGCCCGCACGACGAAGCGCAGCACTCCGTGGGTCGACGGATGCTGCGGGCCCATGTTGAGCGTCATTTCTTCGGTGTGCAGCGTGCTCATTTCTTTTTCGTGTCGAGCCTGATTATCGGGCTCTCCCTGACTGTTGAGATTCCGTGGTACTCGGCCGGCTCGACAAAATCCTTGCGTAGCGGATAACCGATCCAGTCCTCCGGCATCAGTATACGCCGCATGTCGCTATGCCCTTCGAAGTTCACGCCGAGGAGATCGAAAATTTCGCGCTCCATCCAGTTCGCCGATTTCCACACGCCCTCGAGCGTCGCCACGATGGGATTCTCGCGCGGCAGCTTCACCTTCAGCACCGCGCCATGTCGATGCATATATGAGAACAGGTGATAGACGACCTCGATCCGATCTTTATAGTCGACGCCGCTCTCGTTCGACAGACAATCCATCGCGAGCTCGCGATCTTCCTTCATGAAGCGCCCGACCTCGACGATCGCTGTCGGATCAACGACCACAAACGGATCTGGCTTCTTCTCTGACAGTTCCAGCACGCGGTCGCCGAACCTGGCTTTGACCCGCTCGAGTATTTGAAGCGACTCCATCTCTCAGGCGGCTGCCACCTTGGCGCCGTTGCCGTTGGGCGAGCGGACCAGCCAGCGCTCGGTCATCATCTTTTCCTGCAGCTTGAGCAAGCCTTCGGTCAGCGCCTCGGGACGGGGCGGGCAACCGGGGACATACACATCGACCGGCAGGATTTTATCGACGCCGTCGCAAACCGAGTAGGCAAGCTGGAACAATCCGCCGCAGCTCGCGCACGAGCCCATCGAGATGACGTACTTCGGATCAGGCATCTGATCGTAAAGCAGGCGCGTTCGCAGCGCCATTTTCAGGGTCAGCGTGCCCGCGACGATCATCAGGTCCGACTGCCGCGCCGACGCGCGCGGCGTCGCGCCGAAACGATCGATATCCGCGCGCGGCCCGCCCGTATGCATCAGCTCGATCGCGCAGCAAGCCAGGCCGAACAGCATGTACCAGATGCTCGATTTGCGCATCCAGTTCAGCAGCTCGTCCGTCTTGGTCGTCAAAACGTAATCCGGAAGCGTGTTCAACAGGGGCATAAGACAAACCTCAGTCTTCCACCGGTACCTTCTTAATCCATTCCAGGTCGTGCTTGACCCAAACGTAAACCAGGCCGACGAACAGGATCAGCAGAAAAATGAGAATCTCGCTGAGTGCGTAGAGGCGCCGCCCCGAGCGCACCCAGTCCAGATAGACGGCGGCGATCGGATAAACGAACGCGACTTCGACCTCGAACACCACGAAAATCAGCGCGATCAGGTAAAAGCGGACGTTGAAATTGATCCACGCGCGGCCGGTCGGCGGCTCGCCGCATTCGTACGGAATCAGCTTTCGATCGTACGGATTTTGCGGCGCCAGCAGCTTCTGCAGGCCGAACATCAGCGCCACGAAGCCGATTCCGATGATCGTAAGGGCCAGCGGCACGCCAAAATTGAGATACATACGATGTTACCGAGTCCTCATTAGTTTGACTGGATTAAGCTGTCAAGAAGGATCGCTTCACCTACTGATGTTTTCGCTTAAGCAAGGCTTAACTCAAGTCGTCGCAATTCTAACCTACTGGCGCCCCTTCAGCACAGTCTTCAATGCCGGCTCGTCGAGCCACGCGCCATGCCCGTCCGGGCAAGCGTGCACGGGTATTGCGTGCTCGGTCTTCGCGATCAGAACCCGCTTGCATTTCGGACAAACGGCCTGATCGAGGCGCTTGCGCATCTTCTCGAGCAGCTCTTCATCGCGCTGCCGCGCCCACTGATTTTCGCGCGCCGCCTCGACGTCGTGCAGCTTGCCGCCGAGT
>JBOHWI010000437.1:0-10756 GCA_050736675.1 Binatus sp. (SeqCode) | reverse complement strand
ATCGCGGCCATCGTCTTGGCGCGCGCCACCTCGGCGGCGGCGGGATTGATATTCATCTGCCGCCTCATGATCACGCCGATGAGCGGAGACATTACTCGCTGCGCAAGTTGAGCAGCCGGGCTCGCGTGCGAAACGAAGACGGCGCGCACAAACTCGGGGTACGGCAGGATGACGTGGAAAATCCAGCGCCGGATATAAGGCCCGAGTTCCTCGTCGAAGAAGTCTTCAAGTTCCAGCGCGCGGCGGCGCTCATCCGGGTCGCCGGGGTAGAGCGCGGGTTCGGGGTACGCGCGCTCGAGCGCCTCGATGATCTTGCTCGAATCGGCGATGACGTTGCCGTCGAGCTTGAGCACGGGAACATGCGTCTTGCCCGTCATCCGCTTGACGAGGGGGACATGAAAGCCGGGGATCAGCGAATGGCGGAGATGCGGTACGCGCTTGTAATCCAGCGCCCAGCGCGCTTTCTCGTTGAAGTGAGAGCCGGTGAACTGCCACAACTCGGGAGTATCCATGCGACCTCCTTCGCGGTTCCGGTGCGCAATAACTTACAATTTTGTAACTTACATCTTACAATATTGTCAATAGCGACTCGATGGTCAGTTACCGCGCTCCGGCGGCGAGCCTTCGGGCGCGAACTCGACTTTCTGACCGGCGAAGATCGCTTCGAAAGACAGTTGAACGCTCGACGATCCGGCTGTCACAACGATTCCGTAGGTCCCCGGATGCGGCAGCGACATGTTGATGTTGATCGCGACCGGGATTTTCACCGACGCCGTTTTCGGCACATCCGGCGCGGGCTGCCCGGTTTCCACCTGGCCTTTCATTTCCGGAATTATCGGAATTCCGCCCTCGTCGGCAATTACGACGTTCAGCGGATACTTCATGCCAACCTCGTTCGAGGTGAAGCCAAGCCCGATCGCGATCGCGAGCTGAACCGGCGCCGGATAGCTTGGCGATCGAAACAGGTTCCATCCGCCACCCAGCACAAAAATTTTGCCGCCGACAGCCTGGGCCGCATCGGCCAGTAAAGCATATTCGATTTTCATTTTTTTCGGACCTCCCGCGCGCGCGCTTCATAGCAATACGCGGAGATAGTCGCTGTCAAACTGTTGCGGCGCGCGTCAGCTCGGATTCGGCGGCGGACTGAGCGTTCAGCACCCGCACGATATTCTGCGCCATGAACGCGCCGAGCAATTTCTCGCGCGCCGCACCGTCGAGCTTGCGCGCCTGGCGGCTGACCTCAGCGCATCGCTCGAGCATCGCAGCCTCGAGCGGACGGAAGTGCTTCCATGCAAGAGGCGCCAGGCGTTCCGGCGCCACGGCGACAAGATCCTGAACCTTTTTGAAGCGCCACCATGGCGAGTCGGCCGAGGGCTTTTCACCGCCTGCCGCAAGCACCGGCGGCAGCGTCCCGGCCACGAACAGCGGGAACGCTATCGACGTGCATGGCGCCGCGAGCGACGCCCACATCACGGGGAGCGTGTCCGCCTCGGACGCCGGAAGTTCGGCGACCATGCTGGCCGTCGTCGCGGAGACCGAGCCGTGCATGCAGAGCGTCGGAGAATCGTCGCGCGTCGAAGGGTCGCCGGCGAGAGGCATTTCGCCGCGCGCGCCGTGGTCGCGAAGGATTGCAAACATCTCGCGCATCGTGCGGCGGCCATTGCGCGCGACGAGTTCGCGGCTGCGCGCCAGGCGTCCGCGAGCAGTCAACGGGTCGCTCTTGTCCTTGCCCGCATTGCGGCTCGAATACGCGGCGGCGAAGTCGAATGACGCTTCGCCCTCATACCATCCGCGAGCACTTGCGTGGCTTCGCACGTCGGCCGAGCAGAGGCTGCCCGTGTCGATCGTAAATCGATTCGAGATGCATGCGCGATCCTCGACGCGGCGCGCAATCCATTGGCGCCCGGAACTTTCGAGCACGTACGCTTCCGCGCAATCGGCGATTATGAATCCGCCGCAGTAGCGGAAGTCCACATCGTATTGCCCCGAGCCGCCCTGCCCGTAGCGTTCGATCAACGCACCGATAGTCTCGGTCGCCGCGCGCGCCGTCTTCGAGCGCTCCAGTCCAAGCCGCACGAGATCCATCCCGAGCAGGCCAGTCGCAGGAAGAACCTCGCGCGTGAGCACCGCTTCGTTGCCGATCGCGACCCCATGCTCGTTGAGCCCATGCTCCAAACCCCAAAGCCAAAAAGGCCGCGAGCCGATCAGCGCGGCAGTCTCGGCGACTTGCGGAATCTCGAGATATTGGCAATGAACCGTCGCGCCCGCCGGATGGACGCGGCGCATCGCTTGAAACAGCGGCTGGCATTCGCGCGGCGAGCGGTCGGAGTTCTTGGCCAGGAGAGTCGCGCCGGCGCGCGTGTGCGGCGCAAGCACGACGATAGTATCGCAGGAAGGAAGAGGCGATGCCGCCATGAGGGACTTGATTGTATGTGAAACCCGCGATGGGTTTCACACTTCTTTCGGCAGGGGTAACCCTGCACCCAGGATTAGGAAGCTAGTATCCGGTCGCTCGCGCCGTTGTCGTCGTCGTCCGCAGTCGTAGGGGGAATTTATTTCCCCGTTTACGCGATCGCCATCGCACCGCAGAATCGCTGTTGCGAGTTCGCTCGTGAAGTAAGCGTGGAGAGGTGCTGGATGATGAGCAAGATTGTCCCAGTTTCGTGGAAGCGTCTGAGATGCGTGTTCGAGCACGACGGCTTCGTCTTCAAACCCGGCAAAGGCGACCACTGGAAGGGCGAAAAGGCAGGCGTAGCCAGACCGATCGTCATTCCGGCTTACGATGAGGTAGGCCTCGACATAATTCGATCATGCATGCGTACCGCTGGAATGACGCGTGAACGCTACCTGCAACTATTGGAAAAGTGTTGAGCGCGTCACGCGGATGCCGCGCGGGAGTGTGCGCGATCGATCGAAAATGGCAGCGGCACGATCACTTCCTTGAGGCCGCGAGCTGCGGTTTTGAATTTCGGAGGGCGGCCGACGGCCGGCACAAATCCCGCCTCGCGCAGTACGATTTCGAGGGTGCCGCGCTCGTAGCAACTGAGCAGAAAAGTCGCGAGCGCGTCCTTCAAATTGCGCTCGGCCTGTTCGCGCGTGTGACCCTGCGAGTGGACATCGAGCAGGTTGCACGAGGAGACGAACCATTTCCCCTTTTTTCTTACTTGCGCGGGGAGCTTGAATTCCATCGAGGCTTGCATATCGGCGACCTGCTGATGGTCGTATCATAGCTGCTCACGCCGGTGAATCGTAAGAGCCAATTCTCCTATCTCTGCAATGCTTGCGGGCAATGTTGCCACAACAAGGTCATCACGCTGTCGCCCTATGACGTGCTGCGGCTTGCGCGAGTCGCCGGTATCACGACGCGCGAAGCTATCGATCGCTTTACGATTCGGCGCGGGTCGATACTGAAATTCAGGGATGGCGGCGCCTGCACTGCGCTCGAAGGCGTGCGCTGCGGAGTGCATCGCGGACGCCCGCTCGCTTGCCGGCTGTATCCGCTGGGAATCGAGCGCATCAAGGATGGCGACGCTGAGAAATTCGTGATGCTCGAACCCGCAGTAGGCTCGCTCGGCGTTTACGGTATCGACGGCAGCGTCAACTACTTCCTCGCGGCGGAGGGAGTCGGGAGTTATCTCGAGGCCAACACGCGCTATGCATCGCTGCTCGCAGTCTTTCGCGAACGGATCGCGGCGACGGTCGATCTCGATCGCATCGAGCTGCGGGAGTTCTGGCGGCGCGCCGCGCGCGAGGCGCTCGCCGAGTCTAATTACGACGCGAATCCGCTGATAGACGCGATGTTCGATGCGGGAGGCGCCGGCGGTGTCCGCATCGACGATGCAGAAATCATCGCGGCTCATATTCAACTTCTAGAGGAGCTGATTCGGCGCGAGTCGAATGCAGCGTTGCTCGCGGCGGCGGCAGTGATGCTCGCGGTGAGCATCGGATATACGCCGCACGAATTGCAGCGTGCATCATTCTGAGAACGCAGCGAAGAATCCCGGAATGCGGCGCTTGCTTCCGCATCCGTGAGGCTTGACCTGCGGACGCGGACGGGTTTGCGCTAGGTGTCGCGAGTCGCGAATAATCGCGTGCATGGAATATGACTTAATTGTTCGCGGCGGGGTTGTCGTCGATGGCAGTGGTGCGCCGCGGCACCGCGCCGATGTCGCGATTAAAGATCGCAGGATTGCCGCGCTTATCGATCCGGGCGACGCCGCCGGCGCGTCCGGCGTGCGCGAAATCGATGCGGCCGGACTGGCGATCGCGCCGGGCTTCATCGATTTGCATTCGCATTCCGACTGGGTGCTGCCGATTGCCGATCACGGGGAAATTCTGAAGCCGTTCCTGTTGCAGGGCGTGACGACGTTCGTCGGCGGCAATTGCGGATTCTCCGTTGCGCCCGTTATGCGCGAGCGGCGGCGAATGCTCGACGAGTCGGGCCGCCTGTGCGCCGAACGCAAGTTCGACTGGGATTGGGACGACGTGGCGGGCTTTGCCTCGTACCTGAAGCGCCAGGGGCTCGCGCTCAACGTTGCGCATCTGGCTGGGCATGGCAGTATTCGCCTCAGCGTAATGGGTTCGAGTTCGGAGGAGCCGTCGGCGGAGCAGTTGCGCGCGATGCAGGCGATGGTCGAGCAGGCGATGGCCGACGGCGCGGTCGGGCTTTCGTGCGGGCTGGGCTATTTCCCGGGAATGATCGCGAAGCCGGCCGAGCTTGGTGCGCTCGCGCGCGTGGCCGCGGCGGCGGGCGGAGTGCTGACCTCCCATCTGCGCGCGTACTCGGAGCGTTCCTTGTTCTTCGACAGCCGCGTGCCGCACAACATCCTGGCCGTGCGCGAGATGGCCAACGTCGCACGCGACGCGGGCGTTCCGCTGCAAGTCTCGCATCTGATTTTTGTCGGCCGGCGCACGTGGAAGACCGTCGACGACACGATCGCCGAAGTCGAGCGCCACAAGAACGACGGCGTCGATATCGCGTTCGATACTTTCCCGTACACCTGTGGCAACACGACGATTCGCGTGATCTTCCCCGCGTGGGCGCAGACCGGACTCGAGGGCCTGCTCGATTCGACGGACGGATGGGCGAAATTGCGCGACGGATTCCAGCCGCTGAAGCCGTTTATTGCCGACTCGGTTCAGCTCATGTGGGCGGTCAAGCCCGAGCTCGCTCATCTCGAAGGGAAATTCTTCGGGCAGATCGCGGATGAGCTGAAGCTCGATCCGATCGATGCGTACCTGACGATCACGCGCGAGAGCGGAACCCGCGCGCGCGTGCTGAATCATCTTTACAGCGGCGACGACTTCGGCGACGAGCACGCGCTGCGCGAGGCGATGAAGCATCCGCTGAACCTGTTCGAGATGGACACGATTCTGACTTCACACGGGCATCACAATCCCGCGAGCTTCGGCACCTACCCGCGAATCTTCGGGCATTACGTGCGCGAGCTGAAACTGCTGACGCTCGAAGACGCGGCGCACAAGGCAACCGGCATGGCGGCCGAGCGGATGCGGCTGGGCAGCCGCGGCCTGGTGCGTCCGGGCTACGCGGCGGACCTGGTGATATTCGATCCTGAGACGATCGGATGCGCCGCGGATTCGACGACACCGGCTGTGGCGCCGCTAGGAATCGAGCACGTGATGGTCAACGGAACCGCTGTGGTCGCGAACGGCAAGTGGTGCGGCGACGGCGTGATGGCCGGCGAATGGATCGCGCGCGCGTAGATTTGGTGCAGCGAGCGGCGATGAAGCTGGTCGGCGGTTCCCGTCACTTCTGGTCGGCGGTGGCGTCGCCGCATAGGAATCTGCGGTAGACGGGCAAAGCAGGGTCATGGGCGGCGTGGATCGTGCTCTTCGGATCGTTGCGCCAGTCTCCGGCCTCGACGCACATGTACTTGATGTTTTTTGCACAGTCATAGGCATCCTTCATAATACCGACCTCGCCTATTTCTTCTGGTCGCGACACATCGGAGCTTTCGTTGAAATAGATCAGGCCGTCATCGCCGCTGTGGACTGACGCAGGGTCGAGGTATGCATGGCCGGCGCCGCCTTTGACGTTGAGCGACTTGACGCCCGGCTCCTCGACCCAGCCGTCGCGGCCCGCCCACTGAGCCGCGGTCCGGGGCGAAAGGATCAGGATCGTCAGAATCGCAAGCCCGGCCGCGATTGCATCTGCAAAACCCCGGCCTCTGCTGTCCTTGCCGTGAATCATCTCAATTTTCTATTTGGGTCCCGATTCACGTTGCAGTCAATGTGATCGTCGTTGCGTGCGACGGCGCAGTCACAGGAAATGAGACGGCCGCGCGAAAACCGCACGGCCGTTTAAAGTCCGGAGATAAGGACGTCGCTCAGCGCTCCATGTCCTCCATCTTCTTGTCCATCTCGCGCAGCTTGGCGAGTTTCTGATCGGTCGGCTCCGTCGCTGTGCTGGAATTGGCCGCCACCGTCTTGGCGCGCTCGGTCGGCAACTCGCCGCTGACTTTTTCCAGCGCTTCCTTCGCGAGGCGCCGGACCATCGAACTTTTATCCTCCGCCACCACTGCGTTCAGCAGCGGCACGGCCTTGTCGCTGCCGATTTCGCCGAGCGCAAAGACGGCGGTGCCGCGGCCGCGCTCATCTTGATCTTCGCCGAGATACTGCATCACCGGCACCGTCCCCCGCGCATCGCCAATCCTGCCGAGCGCCGCCACCAGATGGAGCTTGACGATGGGTTCGGTCGAGCGCAGGAACAGCATCGAGGACATCGGTGGCACGGCCTCAGTGGCTTCGCGCGCGCCGAGGATATCGACGGCCTTAACTTTGACGCGCACGTCGGGGTCGGACAACGAGTCGGTCAGGATCTGGTTGACTTCGGGATCCTGGAGATAGCGGAGTTTCTCGAGCTCGGAGACGCGGACGGTGGGGTCGGCGTCCTTGAGGCCCAGCTTTACGTCCTTGATGATTTTAAACGGAGTTTCCTGCGCCGCCCGACTGGCCATATCGTCAACACCGGGCTTCACCTGACCCTGGTGCGACATCGGATTGGAACTGAGAGCGCTGCCCAATCCCTGGCCGCCGTACTGCGCGAATGCGAGGCTGGGCACGGCAAGCGTCAGGCCAAGCGCGAAGGCAGCAAATAAATTTCGGGTGTTAGTCATTTCCCGCACCTCCGCAATCGGCCAAAATTATTGGTGATTATGACCAACATTGCAAGGAAGCACGCCGCCGGCGCGGGGCGCGTGAAGACGCGAGTCGATTCGCTGGCGGGCGTCGTAGTCGCTGCGCTGATACTCATTGCAGGCGCTGTCGCGGCGCCGACGCATGCGTCCGGCGCGTCGGATGCGGATCGAACCGCGGAAGCTGCGCCCGCTCACGAACACAGGCATCGCCATCTGCCCACTCCGGCGCCGACCCCGATGGCGCTGCCGCCCGAAATCAAAGCAAGGGTGCCGGAGTACAAACCGGGGCCGACACCGTTTCATGACGGCGAGCAGTTGATCTACCAGGCGTCGTGGACTGGGATTCCGGCGGCGCAGGCGCGGCTCGAGTTCCACCGACAGCAAAAGAAAGGTTCGCCGCGATGGCTCGGCGAAATCTGGATCGAGACCAACGCGTTTGCCGATGTCTTCTACAAGATGCGCGACTTCATGAAAGAGAACATGGCCGATGACACGCTGCACACCAGCGGCATTTACCTGGTCCAGCACGAAAATTCGCGGCTCAACTACTACGACGTGACAATCGATCGGCCCGCGCAGATGGTCACGATGACCAAGAAAAATCACAAAGGCACGACCAGCAAGGAGTACATCGCGTCAGATCCGTGGGGACCCATATCGGGCGCGATGATGGCGCTGACGCAGGACTTCGAGCCGCACAAAACTTACGCGTTCGACGTGTTCAGCGGCAGCCAGCGCTATGTATTCGCATTCGAAGTCGAGCGGCGCGAGAAAATTCACCTGGCGCTGGGCGACTTCGACGCCTGGAGAGTCGTGCCCGACGTCTGGTACGTCAGCGACGGCAAGCTCCGCAGCCAGGCGCATGGAACGGTGCTGTGGATCTCGGCGGATCAGCGCCATCTGCCGCTGCGGATCGAGGCGCAGGCGTTCATCGGCTACGTTCGCGCCGATTTGATCAAGATCGACGGCAAGGGCGGAGTGGGAAACGCGCACAAATGATGGCTCCGCCGGACGACTGAGATAAGATGAAGGGGAAAATCGTACGATGCCGAAGAAACTCGAATTTTTCTACGACTGCTCGAGTCCGTGGACATACCTGGCGTTCACGAAGATCGAGGACGTCGCGCGGCGCCACGACGCGGAACTGATCTGGCGGCCGATCCTTGTCGGCGGCCTGTTCAATACCGTCAATCCTTCGGTGTACGAAAGTCGCGCCAAGCCGGTTCCGGTCAAGGCGAAGTACTACGTCAAGGATCTGCGCGACTGGGCCAAATTTTACGGGCTCAAGATTGGCAACCCCACCGTGTTCCCGGTCAACTCGGTCAAGGCGATGCGCGGCGCGCTGGTCGCCGACGAGTATCGAGCGACCTCGCGTTACTCCAGGCGCGTGTTCGAGAGCTACTGGACCGACGACAAGGACATCAGCAAGGACGAGGTGCTGCGCGAAATCGTGCGCGAAACGGGCCTCGACGAAAAAGAGTTCTTCGCGAAGATCGCCTCCGACGAGTACAAGGCCAGGCTGCGCGCGAATGTCGAGGAGTTGATCGCGCGCGGCGGTTTCGGATCGCCGACGATGTTCGTCGAGGGATCGATGTTCTTCGGCAACGACCGGCTGCCGCTGGTCGAGCACGAACTCGAGAGTGGAGCTGCCAAAGCGTAGATGCGATTCGCTGAAAAAACGCATTGGGCGGAAGGTCAGGCACGAACGGACTTGCGCGACGACTTGGGACCGCGCGAAGGAAAGGGCGTCCGCGCGTTCGTCGCAATCCGGATGAGCGAGCAGGTCGAGGAGGCGGTGGCGAAGACCATCGACGAACTGAAGCATCCGCACGACGGCATCCGATGGGTGCCGCGCGCGAATCTGCATATCACGCTCAAGTTTCTCGGTCCCGCGGTGGATCCGCACCGATTGCAGCCGCTGACCGCCGGGCTCCGTCAGCTTGCGACCAGGACGGCGCCGTTCGAGGTGGCGGCGGCGGGAGTCGGCGCGTTCCCCGACCTCGAGCGACCGCGCGCGATTTGGGTCGGGTTGCACAGCGTGGAATCGGGCGCGCTCGCGGCGCTGGCCGCGCGGTTGGAGACGGTCGCGGCTGAATACGGATTCGAGCGCGAGAAACGGCGCTGGAGCGGGCACCTGACGTTCGGGCGGGTCGGAGACAGGCCGCTTGCGGACAAAACGCGACAGGCGTTACTTGCGTTGCGTGACCGCGAATTCGGCATCTCGACGATCGAATCGCTCACGCTCTACCGCAGCCTTCTCGGATCGGCGGGGTCCAGCTACGAAGCGCTGGCGACATTTTTGTTCCAGGCGCGCTAGAACGATCGTGTGCGTGTCCATGTCGCTAACAAAGTGTCAAGTTCTGTTCTCTACGTGACACTACGCTCGTCTTGTCAACACCCCTGTGGACAGCGACGGCCGCCCGGATAGAGCTATCGACGGGCGTTTGTGGCAAGATTCGCAGCGCATTAGATTAATCACGCACACGGTCGTAATCGATGGCGATGGACATAAACAAAACTAAAGAGCACGACTTGGCGAACGCGCTAAGCACTATCGAAAAACAGTTCGGCAAGGGCTCGATCATGAAGCTCGGCGAGCAGGCTATCTCTGCCGATATCGCGGTGGTGCCGACCGGCTCGCTCGGACTCGACGTGGCGCTGGGCGTCGGCGGATTGCCCCGCGGGCGCGTGGTCGAGATCTACGGCCCGGAATCATCGGGCAAGACCACGCTCGCGCTGGAGGTTATCGCGGAAGCGCAGAAGATGGGCGGTACCTGCGCCTTTATCGACGCGGAACACGCGCTCGACGCGGCCTACGCGCGCAAGCTCGGAGTCAAAGTCGAGGACCTGCTCATCTCGCAGCCGGACAACGGCGAGCAGGCGCTCGAGATCACCGAGACGCTCGTGCAATCGGGCGCGATCGACGTGCTGGTGATCGATTCGGTGGCGGCGCTGGTGCCGCGCGCGGAAATCGAAGGCGAGATGGGCGAGCCGCAGATGGGCCTGCAGGCGCGCCTGATGTCGCAGGCGCTGCGCAAGCTGACGTCGATCATCTCGCGCTCGCGCACCATCGTGATCTTCATCAACCAGATCCGCATGAAGATTGGCGTGATGTTCGGGAATCCGGAAACCACCACCGGCGGCAACGCGCTGAAGTTCTACTCGTCGGTGCGGCTCGACATCCGGCGAATCGGCACCATCAAGAACGCGACCGAGGTGATCGGCTCGCGCACCAAAGTCAAGGTGGTGAAGAACAAGGTCGCGCCGCCCTTTCGCGAGGCCGAGTTCGACATCCTGTACGGCACCGGGATATCGAAGGAAGGCGAGCTGGTAGACATGGCGAGCGAGCACGGCATCATCGAAAAGCTCGGCGCCTGGTACTCCTACAACGGCGAGCGAATCGGGCAGGGCCGCGAGAATGCGCGCGACTTGCTCAAGGCAAATCCGAAGCTGGCCGACGAGATCGAGGCCAAGGTGCGCGACAAGCTCGCGGCCAAACCGGGCGCAATGCCACCCGCTGCCGCCGTCGAAGAGCCCGAAGAAGCGCCGGCGCCTTCGTCGAAGAAAAGAGGCTAAGCTTTCTTGACACTGGGTGCAGG
>JBOHWI010000436.1:0-1796 GCA_050736675.1 Binatus sp. (SeqCode) | reverse complement strand
GTGTCATTCTGAGCGAAGCGAAGAAACCCGGATTCGGGTGCTCGCCTCCGCACTGCTGCCGGGATTCTTCGCTGCGCTCAGAATGACACGAAAAAAAGCACGCGCGGTGGACTCAGGTCGAGTCTTTCTCGTCGGCGCGGGGCCCGGCGCCTCCGATCTGATCACGATTCGCGGCGCCGATGTCTTGAGCCGCGCCGACGTCGTGATCTACGACAATCTCGTTAGTCCCGAATTGCTGCGGCTCGTGCCCTCAAACGCGGAGCTGATCTACGCGGGCAAGAAGGGCGGCTCGGAAAAAAGTATCGAGCAACCGGCGCTCAACGCGATACTGATCGAACATGCGCGCCACGGGCGCGTAGTCGTGCGGCTCAAGGGCGGCGATCCGTTTATCTTCGGTCGCGGCGGCGAGGAGGCCGAGGCGTTGGCGCGCGCTCAAGTCGAGTTCGAGGTGGTGCCGGGCATCACCTCGGCGATCGCGGGCCCGGCATTCGCGGGCGTGCCGCTGACGCATCGCGAGCATGGCTCGTTCGTCGCGTTCGTCACGGGCCACGAGGATGAATTCAAGGACGCGCGCTCGACGGTGCCCTGGGAGCAGTTGGTCGCGGCGACGGCACGCGGCGGCACGCTCGTGATCCTGATGGCGACGGCGCGGATGCGCGCGACGCTTGATCGAATCCGCGCCGCTGGACTCCCTGAAACAACTCCGGCGATTGCGGTCCAATGGGCGACGACCGCCGCGCAGAAAACCGTCAGCGCGACGCTGGCGACGCTGGCGGACGCGTCGGCGCATCAGGAAATCGGCGCGCCCGCGGTGATCGTGGTCGGCGAATGCGCGGGCCTGCGCGAGCACCTTAAGTGGGTCGAGCATATGCCTCTGTTCGGCCGCACAGTGGTGGTCACGCGCGCGCGCGCGGCGGCGTCCGAGTTCGCCGCCGCGCTCAGAAGGCTCGGTGCGGAGGTGGTGGAATTTCCGACGATTGAAACCGCGCCGCCGCGCAGCTTCGCGGCGCTGGATCGGGCGATCAAGCGCATCGATTCGTTCGACTGGATAATCTTCACGAGTGCGATGGGCGTCGAGTGCTTCGTCAAACGGCTGAAATCGCGCGGCCGCGATATTCGCGAGCTCGGCGATGCATCTATCGCCGCAATCGGACCGGCCACCGCCGCGCGCCTTGCCGACTACGCGATACGGGTCACGGCAGTTCCCGACGAATATCGCGCGGAGCGCATTATCTCCGCGATTGGAATCAAACGAATTCGCGGCAAGCGCTTCCTGATTCCACGCGCTGAAGTCGCGCGCGAGGCGCTGCCCGAAATTCTTCGGGACAAGGGCGCCAGGGAAGTCGTCGTCGCGTCCACGTATCGAACCGTAAAACCCAAGGTCGCGCAGATCGATAGGATGCGCCAACTGATCGCGTCGAAGTCGATCGATCTCGTCACATTCACCAGTTCCAGCACGGTCACGAATTTCTGCGATTTGATCGGCACGCCAACGAAAGGGCTCAACGCCGCGGCGATCGGACCGATCACAGCGGCGACCGCAAAGGATCGTGGATTCGAGGTCGTGGTGAAGCCTGCCAAATACACGATTGAGGCTCTGACAGAAGCGATTCGCGAATTCTTCTTTGTGTCATTCTGAGCGCAGCGAAGAATCCCGGATTCGGGTGCTCACCTCGGCACGGCACCGGGATTCTTCGCTTCGGTCAGGATGATGGGATGGACCCTCGCCCGCTATATGCGGCCTCGCAATGGGCCAAGAATGAGGTGATTAAACGATTCATTCGAAGCGAGGAGGG
>JBOHWI010000435.1:0-3341 GCA_050736675.1 Binatus sp. (SeqCode) | reverse complement strand
TTTCAGCAGTCACCGATGGCGGTCCAGATTTACAGTATGACGTCGGTGGCCGACGCGGTCATGACGGCCGAGGCCGGCGCCGACTTGATCGGCGTCGTCGTGGCCGAGCCCGGCGTCGTCGCGGAGGCGATCGGCCCTGACCTGGCGCGCGAGATTCTTGCCGCGATTCGTCCGCGCTCGCGCGGTGTGGCGCTTTCGCTGTCCGACGATCGCGATGAGATTTGCGCGATGGTGGACGCCGTTCGCCCGGACGTCCTTCACGTCGTCGCGCGCGAGATCGAGCCCGAAGACTGCGCCTGGATTCGCAAGCGCATCGCGCCCGTGATGCTGCTGCGCGCGATCGCCGTGCGCGCCGGCGAAACGCTCACCGAGGCCGACGCGCATCAGGACTGCGTCGACTACCTGATGCTCGATTCGGGCGCCAAGGGGCGTCCCTTTGCCGGCGCAACCGGCGAGACGCACGATTGGTCGATTAGCCGCACGGTAGTCGAGCGCTCGCGGATCCCGGTGATTCTCGCGGGCGGGCTTTCCGCCGAGAACGTCGCGGACGCGATCGCCACCGTCAAGCCGTGGGGCGTCGATTCGTTTACGCATACCGACGTTCCGGGCAGTCGCGGGAAGAAAGATCCGGCACGAGTGCGCGCATTCGCCGCCGCGGCGAAGCGCGCGTTCGCAGCAACCTCGAAGGCCTAACGAGAACCGGCACTGGCAAGCAGCGCGGCGGCTTCTTTCTCGACGCGCGTGCCTTTGAAGAAATTCGGATTAGCCTCGCCCCAGAACTGCACCGGATTGACGAACATGAAATCGCGGAAGTCGTCCGCCGTGATCAGCTCATCCTCGACCAGCTCGTACGCCTCCGGGACGACGTCCTTCATGTCGGGCACGTCGAAATGCCCGATGTCCGAGCCGAACAGCACGTTCAGCTTCGCGCCGTATGGATTCGCCTTGCGGTTGAAGGCGTAGGCGTTGATCGGATCGTCGGCCTCGCAGCCGAAGTAAAAATTGTTGACGAACAAGTCGCGGATGTCTTCCGCGCGCTTGATGCCGCATGGCGCGAAATCGTCGAGCTCGCGAATTCCGCCGGTGGCGACGCTTTGATCGCGTTCGAGTATCGTCTCGACGCTCGGGGTGCCTGCCTGCCGCTCGAGCTTGCCTTCGACCCACTTGCCGCCGTACTGGCGGATGAGTTGCATGAGCATCTCACGATTGAGGTTGGCCGGGTTCGTATTCTCGAGCGCGTCGCGATTGCGCTTTTTCCAATGACCAATCAGATCGCAATAAAGCGCGCACGCCCAACCGACGCCGCCTTCGAGGAATCCCATCTTGAGTTGCGGGAAGCGGCGCGTCACACCACCGAGAAATATCGCCTTGCAGACCGCCTCGCTCGCCGCGGCGAAATGCCCGATGTGGTTGTAGACGAAATTGGTCGGCGAGTTGCGCAGTCCAACGCCGCGCGAACCCGAATGAAACGTCGGCGAGATTCCGAGCTCGACGCACTTTGCCCACACCGGATCGTAGTTGTACTCGCTGTCGAGTCCGAGCATGTCGAACCAGGTCGTGAATTGCGCAGCGTCCGGCGTCTTCGCGGCCACGGCGGGTATCTGCCGCCGCACCATGCTCGCCATCATTGCGACTTTCAGCCCGAGTTCCTTCACGACGAACTCGAGCTCCGCGCACGCCTCCTCCGGAGTATGCGTCGGAATCACTGCTGCAGGCGTCATGCGGTCCGAAAACTCGCCGAAGAATTCCGCGATGAAGCGGTTGAATGCGCGGCAGGTGGCGCGCCGCGTTTCGTCGTCGGGATGAAACGGAACGCCGAGTCCCGCGGTCGGATACAGCACGGTGAAATCCATGCCGAATTCGTCGAGGCGTTCGTAGAGCAGCCGCGGCAAAATCTCGGTTGCGCGGTCGCGGGTGTTCTTCGTCGGCAGCGCCCAGAACGCTTCCTGCGCGCGCCGTTTGCGCTTGCGCTCTTCGGCCGACGCCGTCAGTTGCCTGGACACGCGGCCGTTGAACGCGCGAAATCCTTCGACCGCACGGCTGCCGCCGAATTTTTCCAGCTGCTCGAGAATGATCGGCCCGAACTCCAGCCAATGCCCGTCGGCGTCGATCACCGGATGCTTGAGGCTGGCGCGGATTCGTTGCGCCTCTGACTTGCTTTCTGTGGACATCGCTACGCCTCCAACTCATTTGAAAGCTTAGTATCGCGGCCGCGTTCCCGCCAAGCTCGACTCGCCTGTGCAGTTCGTTAGCTGCACCGGCACCATCGGTTGCCTCTAGGATCGCGCGCGCCGACCGTTTAGAATTCATCACTTTCCAGCTCGTGTGAACGTCCGATCTACCCGGCACGATTTTCCGGGAGGGTGAATTGATCCCGATTCGCTACAACTTGCGCAGCCTGATGGTTCGCCGCGCCACCGCCGCGATGACGGCGTCGGTGGTCGCTCTGGTCGTGATGCTGCTGTTCATCCTGTCGGGCTTCGTCGCCGGCCTGCGCGCGACCGTGATGCAGAACGCGCTGCCCGACAACTGGATCGTGCTCAGCCGCGGCACCACCGACGAGGGCGCCAGCTTCATCTCGCACGAGCAATACGAGATCATCAAGAGCCGCCCGCAAATCGCAACGACTCCCGACGGCCAGGCGCTGATTTCGCCCGAAGTGATCACCGGCTTCAATCCGAATCCCGCGGCGTCGGCAACCTCCGGCGTGATGTTCACGCTGCTGCGCGGGGTTTATCCAATCGCGTACCAGGTGCATCGCGGGATGCGCCTGGAGAGCGGCCGCTGGCCAAATCGGGGAACCGCCGAGATGGTCGTGGGCCGCAAACTCGCGGCGCGTTATCCCAATCTGGCGGTCGGCAGCGATTTCAAATTCGGGCCGCGCACTTTCACAATTGTCGGCGTTTTTTCCGATCAGGACAGCGCGCGCGAGTCCGAGATGCTGACCGATCTCAGCGTCCTTACCCAGGAAGTGCACGTTGCCAACGGCTTCGCGGTGCTGCACGTCGTGCTCAAGCCGGGTATGCACGACGGCTTCGCCAAATCGCTGACGACCGATTCGCGGGTCAAGGTCGATGCCATGCCGGAGCAGGAGTTTTACGCAAAGCAAACCGGCTTCATCGATCAGTTGCGCGCGCTCGGCCTGATCGTCGCGCTGATTCTCGCCATCGGCTCGGTGTTCGGCGCGATGAACACGATGTACTCCGCGGTCGCACGCCGCACCGGCGAAATCGGCGTGCTGCGAGTGCTCGGCTTCAGCCGCCTCAACGTGCTTGCGAGTTTCGTAATCGAGAGCGTCGTGCTCGCGATAGCCGGCGGCGTGCTCGGCGAGATACTCGGCG
>JBOHWI010000434.1:0-9505 GCA_050736675.1 Binatus sp. (SeqCode) | reverse complement strand
ATATGTATCGCCCCGGGCCCACACCATCCGAGCAGGAGCCGACTAGGATAAGGATAGTCGGCTGGATAGCTTTCGATTTCCTTGCCTGCCATCAAAGCACGCGGCGCACGTCATCGTCACTGATTCCACGCTCGACCATTCGCTGGATGGCGTGCACACGATAGATGAGACGATGAACACTTTCAGCCAATGCCGATCACCAGTAGCAGGCCCATATACCGCTGTCGTCGATGGCTATCACACTGCGCGACTTCAGCCCACTGCATTTCGGTTGCGCGTGCGCGCTTGTCAGACAGATGCGATGCGCGATAACGATCGTTATGCACGCGCCTTCCGCTCACGAGGAGAACTGCCATGCAAAGTGTCGCCGAAATCGAAGCGAGCCCGGAAGTACAGTACCTGCGCAATCGCGTTTCCGGTTTTCTGAACGAGCTGATCTATCCCAATGAGAAAATCCTCGAGCGCGGCGGCGATGAGTCGTCGCGGACGTTCAAGGCAATCCAGGCAGAGGCGAAAAAGCGCGGGCTGTGGGCGCTCGGACTGCCGAAGGAAATCGGCGGCGGCGGACTCGAGTTCATGCCGTATGTGTTCGTCAATGAGATCGTCGGGCGCAGCGAATACGCGATCGCGGGCCTCGGCACGCATTCGGCGCAGGACGCCACCATGCTGCACCTGTATGGAAATCCCGAACAGAAAAAGCGCTGGCTCGCGCCACTGGTCAACGGCGACATCTATCCGAGCTTCTCGATGACGGAGCCGGAAGTCTCGGGCGCCGATCCGACCGGCTTGCGCACGCGCGCGGTGCAGGACGGCGACGAATGGGTCATCAACGGACACAAGTGGTTCACCAGCGGCGCCAACGTGGCCGCGTTCTCGACCGTGATGTGCGTGACCGAGCCTGAGGCGCCCGCGCACGAGCGCTTCAGCATGATAGTCGTCCCGACCGACACCAAGGGCTACCAGATTGTGCGTATCGTGCCGGTGATGGGCGAGACGTCGGGCGGCCACTGCGAAATCAAATACACCGACGTGCGGGTGCCGCTGACGAACCTGCTCGGTCCGCGCGGACAGGCGTTCAAGATTGCGCAAAAGCGGCTCGGCCCCGGGCGCATCTACCATTGCATGCGATGGCTGGGGCAGGCGCAGCGCGCGTTCGAGCTGATGGTGGATCGGGCAATCAATCGCCGGGCGTTCGGCGGTCCGCTGTCCGACAAGCAGACGATTCAGAACTGGATTGCAGACTCCGCCGCCGAAATCCAGGCCGCGCGCTTGCTCACGCTCAACGCCGCCGCGAAGATCGACGCCGGCGACGAGGCGCGCGTCGAGATCTCACTGATCAAATTCTTCGGCGCGAAGGTGCTGCACGACGTGATCGATCGCGCGATCCAGGTGCACGGCGCAATGGGCGTGTCGGAAGATACGCCGCTGGCCCGGATGTACCGTCATGCGCGTTTCGCACGGATCTACGACGGCCCCGACGAGGTGCATCGGATGGTGGTCTCGCGGCGAATCGTGAGCGAGTTCAAGAAGGGCCGCAAGTGGGACTTCGGCCGCGGCATCGCGGGCGACGGGAAGAGAGGCTGACAGGGAAAGACCAGATTCTTAAAGCCGCGCGCGAAGCGCGCTGTCATCGGACCCTCAGCTTCATCCTCTCTCTAGCAGACAGGGAGAGGAGAGAGAGAATCGCTAAAGCGCGTTGGCGCCGCGCTCGCCGGTGCGGATTCGCACCACCTCTTCCATCGGCATGAGGAAGATTTTGCCGTCGCCGATTCGGCCGGTCCGCGCCGCGCGCTCGATAGTCTCGACGACCTGCGTCGCCAGCTCGTCCGAAACGACGATTTCGAGCTTGACCTTGGGCAGAAAGTCGACGACGTACTCGGCGCCGCGGTACAGTTCGGTATGACCCTTCTGGCGGCCGAATCCCTTGACCTCGCTGACCGTGAGACCCTGCACACCGATACTCGACAAGGCTTCTTTGACCTCGTCGAGTTTGAACGGTTTGATGATCGCCACAACGTACTTCATAAGCCTCCTCTCAGCCCTTTCGCAGACTGGCCGCGCAGGGACAAACGCCAGCCGCCACCTCATCCTGCAATAACAATTCCCCCGCGACGCCGACGGTTCAAGTCCCCCCATTCGCGCGCGCGCAACTATGGTTCCGCTCGGCGCCTACTTACTGAAGAAAACCTCCCGCGCATGATTGGTGTCGCAATACTCGCGCACCTCGGCAATCTTGTCGCCGTCGAAGCGGATGTCGAAGTGGTAGCGGTTGTTGTATTTCTTGCCGTTGGCCGCGACGGTATTCGACTCCGCCTGCACGGCACATCGATCGCCTTCGCAAATGACCGTGTCGATTCGCAGGCCAAGCCCGCTCGGCATCATCGCCTTAAGACCCTTCAAGAGATTCCTCAGCCCTTCGTGCCCCTTCACTGGAGGCATGCCTTCCATCCGAGTCATGACCTTCCACTCGAAGTCATTTGCGACCATCGCGGCGAGTCGCACCGGATCGGGGTCGTCGAACCCGCTCAGAAATTCGGTGGCTAATTCCTTTTTCTCCGCTGACGTCATAGTCCTCTCTCCTGCGATGGCTATACTCAGATACCTAGTCCATCCGAGGAGATAGCGACAGCATCAACGACCCTCGCGATGACGCAAGCGCGATGCCAACGCGCGCTTTCCGCCGAGGCGCGCTACCGCGTTGCGGATACTGCCGGCGCGGTATCGCGGGAACCTCTCAGATGCTCAGTTAACGGGCGTCCGATTAATCGGCAGGCACTGGCTAGGACGCGGCGCTGTCGCTGCGCTTGGGCTGAAACCGGGGTTCCTCGCCGCGCGACAGGCGCTGGATATTCTCGCGAAAGCGAAAGAGGACGAGCGCCGTCATCAGTATCGCGAGCAACAGATAGTGATGGGGCAAGCCGAGCGCGGCCACGGTCGGTGGCAGCGCGATCGCCGCGCCCATCGACGCCAGCGACACGATTCGGCTGATCGCAACGACGATGGCGAAGACGATTAGCGCGAACAGCATGGCCGTCGGCGAGATCACGAGCCATACTCCGAGCCCGGCGGCGATGCCCTTGCCGCCTTGAAAGAAGAGAAACACCGAGCAAATCGCGCCGACGAACGCGGCCAGGCCAGTCCACGCGATGGTCGCGGCGGGGAACCCGGCGGCGCGCGCGATGAGCACCGGAATCGCGCCTTTGAGCACGTCGCCGGCGAAGGTCATCCCGGCGGCGCCCATACCGCCGGCGCGCGCGACGTTGGTCGTCCCGATATTGCCGGAGCCCACGCCGCGCGGATCGAAGCCGCGGATACGTCCAACGATCACTCCGGTCGGAATCGAGCCGATAAGGTACGCGCCAAGTATGAGGAGTGCTTCAGTCATCGCAGCCAACCCGCAGCACCATCGCAAGACAGCGCCGACTTTCCAAGGAGATTCACTGAAAAGATCGGGGTGACTGGATTTGAACCAGCGACTCCTGCGTCCCGAACGCAGTGCTCTGGCCAGGCTGAGCTACACCCCGTCTTGGGTTGAACGTAATCGGGAGAATACAGAGACGTGTTTATAGCATCCGAAGCGATACCGCGCGAGTCCACAGAATTCGCGGCGGCGGCCTAAATTTTGGGTTGCGTATGCGCGATCAGATCGCGCATCTCGCCCATGATTCTGCGATAGTCGAGCTTGCCGAAAATTCCCGAGCCGGACACGAACACGTTGGCGCCGGCGGCTTTCACGTCCGCGATATTGTCGAGCTTGACGCCGCCGTCGATCTCGACGTCGATACTGAGGCTGCGGCGTTTCAACTCGCGCCGGATGTAGCGCAGCTTGTCGAGTGCGGCCGGGATAAACTCCTGGCCGCCAAAGCCCGGATGCACGCTCATGACGAGGATCATGTCGAGATGCTCGGCGAAGGACAGCACGCGGTCGGCATCGGTCTCGGGATTGATTCCCACAGACGCGCGCGCGCCGAGGCCGTGGATTCGCTTCGCAATCGCGAGGATGTCGGGGCAGACCTCGCAATGCACCGAAATCGAGTTAGCGCCCGCTTTGACGAACGCTTCGACGTAGCGCGCCGGTTCCGAGATCATCAGGTGCGCATCGAGCGGCAGCTTGGTGACCTTGCGCACCGACTCGAGCACCGGGATTCCGATCGACAAATTAGGCACGAAATGCCCGTCCATCACGTCGAAATGAATCATGTCGGCGCCGGCCTTCTCGACCGCGCGAATTTCGTCGCCGAGCCGCGCAAAGTCAGCGGACAGAATCGAGGGTGCAATTTTGTCCGCGGGATCTTTGGTCGAGGAAGCCATCCGCACAGATTAGCGGCGGCGCGATCTGATTGCGACTCGCGGCGCCCAGGACTACGACGCCTGGCGCGCGCGACGCTGCATCGCTCGATGCAGCGCCCAGTCGGCTTGCAGACGCATCCACAATTGCGGGGAAGTCTTCAGGAACCGCCCCAGTCGGAGAGCGGTATCCGGCGTGATCGCGCGCTTGCCGAGGACTATCTCGTTCAAGCGGTTCAGCGAAATACGCAGTCGGCGCGCAGCCTCGACCTGCCCAACACCGAGCCGCTTCAGGTATTCCTCGAGAAGGATCTCGCCGGGGGCGACCGCAGGGCCGAGCCAACTGGGATTTCTAGTGATAGTCTTCGATACAGACTTCATAGGCATGTCCGTTCTCCCATAGGAACGTGACGCGATACTGATCGTTGATCCGGATACTGCGACGACCCGCCTGATGACCCTTCAACAGCTCCAGGCGGTTAGCGGCGGGAGTCGATAGATCTTCGAGACGCGCTGCGAGGTCCAACAATTTCAACTTCCGTTGCGCAGTGCGCCAGAGCTCCCGAGGAATTCGTCGGGCTGGTCGAGTGTTCAGCTCCTGAAACAGATCGGCCGCCGTGTGGCCTCGAAATGACTGAATCAACGCCTTGACTACACACTACCCGAGTAGGATGTAATTGTCAAATCGCCGCTGAAAATTCGGCGAAGCATCCGTCGCGCGTTCAGAATCGAGGAAGGGCGCGGGCGAGCCAATCGCCGATCGGATTCGCGACGATTCGCGCCGATGAATAGTGATGGTAGTAGCGGTAGCGATGATAGTGATGATGGATGGGTCGGCGCTCGCTGTAAGAAGTCCGCGACTCGTACGAGACGTAATGCAGATGACGAGGCTCCGCGGCTGGCCGGTCGGCGTAGGTCGCGCTGCTCCATCCGGTCGACGGAGTGCCGGTTGCCGTCGGCGTAACCTGGACCCGGCCGAATCCTTTTCCGGTCAGCCCGATTTGCCGCGCCGCGCCATGCGACAGATCAAGCGAGCGACCGCGCACGAACGGCCCGCGGTCGTTGATTCGCACCACCACCGATCTGCCGGTATCGGGATTCTCCACCCGGACGTGAGAGCCGAGCGGCAGCGTCCTGGATGCGGCGGTCAGTCCCTCGGGCTTGTAAATCTCGCCGGTGCTGGTGGGATGTCCCGCGAAGCCGGGTCCGTACCACGAAGCTACTTCTGAGTGTGACCCTCGATAATGTTCGTGCGATGGAGCGTAGTAGCTGCCGGCTGAAATCGGCATCGGAGTGAAATTCTGCGAGGAACATCCGGCGAGCATGAACGTAAACAGAGCGCTAAAGGCGAGCGTCCATCGCAGCCTCTTCGATTCAAAAAAATGAACCGTACGCTGGTAATCCATGTTCGCGTTTCTACAACCCAATCCGCTGCTCGCCAAACATTGAGATCGATGCGCGGCGACGGAGTATAGCCTAGCGCCGAATCAGCTTCGCCGCAAAGAATCCGTCGAGCCCGCCGAGGTCGGGCCGCGTCTTCATGAATCCGCGCGCGTCGATCGCGTCCTTCAACTCAACGCTAGCCGATAAACTGCGATCGATTTCGAAATCGCCGTGGCGCGCGAGGAATCCATCGACCACGCCGTCGCCCTCTTCAGGCGCGATGCTGCAAACCGAATACACGATCGCACCTCTGCGACGCAGCAGCGCTGCCGCGTTCTCGAGCATCCGCGCTTGTATCGCAGCCATCCGCGCCGGGTCGGTCGGCTTGAGCCGCCACTTTATCTCGGGATGTTCTCGAAGTGTCCCGAGGCCGGTGCAGGGCGCGTCGAGGAGGACGTACTCGAAGCTCGACGGCGCAAGCGGCGCGGCGGCGGTCAGGTCGGCGCACACAAACTCGACATTACGATGCCGCAATCGATGCGCCAGGCCGCGCGCGTGCCTGAGGCCGCCGAGATTGAGATCCACCGCGATCACGCGGCCACCCTCGCCCACCATCTCCGCCAGATGCGTCGCCTTGCCTCCCGGCGCCGCCGCACAATCCACGACTTTTGAGCCGGCTCTGGGAGCCAGCATCCGGGCCACCATCTGCGACGCCTCGGATTGCGCCTGGAACAGGCCCTCGCGATACGCGCGCGACTCGAAATTCGGCGCGGCGCTCAGCACGATCGTTTCGGGCGCGCGGGCGGGCGCGCCGACCTCGAAACCGTCCGCGCACAGTTTCTCGATTATTTCCGCACGCGTTCCGCGCGCGAGATTCAGTCTGATCGCGTTGGGCGCGGCGTCGTTGTTCGCCGCCATCAGGCGCTCGGCATCCGCGGGGCCGAACCACTCGACGAATCGCTCGACCATCCAGCGCGGATGCGAGTACGCAATGGCGAGGTAGCTCTTCTCATTACGCTCCCGCGCCGGCATCGGCGCCGTCTCGCGGGTCGCGCGGCGCATCACGGCGTTGACGAAGCCCGACGCCTTGCGCGCCTCGGGAATCCGTTTGGCGAGGCTGACGGCGGTATCGACCACCGCATGTTGTGGGATGCGGTCGAGAAATCGAAGCTGGAACAGCCCCATCCGCATGATCGCCAGCGCCGCCGGCTGAATCGCGTAGAGCTTGCGCCCCGTCAGATGCGCCAGCTCGTAGTCGAGGCGTCCCTGCCAGGCGAGCGTGCCGAGCACCAATCGAGTGATCAGCCGGCGATCGGCAGGCGCAAAATCGGGCAGCCGTCCACCGAGCAGAACGTCGGCATACGCTGACTCCTGATCGACGCGATACAGGATCTCGGCCGCCGCCATCCTCGACGCGAGGCCTTCGTCGGTATGCGAGCTCGCGGCGGCGACCTTGTGTTCCGCGCTCATGCTGCGAATCGCGCTCCTGCTACGATTCGTTTGCCGCGAAGGAGATCTGCCGCCGACATTCTCTTGCGCCCCGGCGCTTGCAGCTCGATGAGCCTGAGTTGTCCGACTCCGCACTGGACCACCGGATTCGGCTTGAAGCTCACGATGGTGCCGGGGGTGTCGCTGCTTGCAAGCTCATGCTCGACGGCGGCGCGCCAGATTAAAACTTCGTCGCCGCCGAGGCGCGTCCGCGCCGTCGGCCATGGATCGTACGCGCGGGTCATCCGCTCGATGTGCGCAGCGCTCACCGTCCAGTCGATCACCGCGTCCTTCTTCTCGACCTGCGCCGTGTAGGTCGCGAGCGTTTCGTCCTGCGGCGCTTCGACCAGCGCGCCGCGCACGGCCAGCTCAATCGCCTCGATCGCGGCTTCGGCGCCGAGCTCCGCGAGTTTCTCTTTGAGCGTCCCTTGCGTGTCGTTCGGCTCGATTGAAAGTTTTCGCTGCAAGTACATCGGACCGGCGTCCATCCGCTCGACGATCCGCATGATCGTGACGCCGGTTTCAGTGTCGCCCGCGAGGATTGCGCCTTCGACCGGCGCGGCGCCGCGATGCCGCGGCAAGAGCGACGCGTGTACGTTGATCGGCGCGACGCGTGGAAGGTCGAGAATCGAGTTCGGCAGAATTCGCCCGTACGCCGCCACCACCAACAGGTCGGGCTCGAAGGCCTTCAGCTCGTTCAGAAATTCCGGCGTGCGAATTTTGATCGGCTTCAACGTCGGAAGACTGTGCTGCGCCGCGACTGCACCGACTTCGCTCGGTTGCGTCCCGAGTCCGCGCCCGCGCGCCTTGTCGGGACGCGTAACGACGCCGGCGACTCGAAAGTCGGATCCCGGAGCTTTCGTTGTCACGAGCCGTTCAAGGATGTGAGCCGCCAGGCTCGGCGTGCCCATGAAAACTATCTTTAGTGGCTCGGCGATTTTAGATCCGCACCGTGGAGGGCTTCACGCTGTCGGCCTTGCCCTCCTTGATTAACTTTTTCAGTTTGCGCTTGTAGAGTTCGCGCTTGATTCGGCTGATGCGGTCGATGAAGAGCTTGCCGTCGAGGTGATCGATCTCATGCTGCAGCGCGACGGCGAGCAGTTCGTCGGCTTCGATCTCGATTTCCTTTTCGTCGGGCGTCCACGCGCGCACCAGCACATGCGCCGCGCGCTCGACGTCGGCGGTGTAGTCGATCACGGAAAGGCACCCCTCTTCCCAGACGATCTTGCCCTCGGCCTCAACGACCTGCGGGTTGATCAGTTTCAACAGCCGCTTGCCTGGATTCTCGTGATCCGTGTCGAGCACGATAATCCGCTTCGACTCTCCGACCTGCGGCGCGGCGAGGCCGACGCCGGGCGCGGCGTACATGGTCTGCACCATGCTGTCGATCAACCCTTCGACGTTGCCATTGATGTTCTTCACCGGCGCCGCGGGCGCTTTCAGGGTGTCGTCGGGGAATTTGCGAATTCTCAGGAGCGCCATCTCGAATACCGGCCTTCGAATCTATCAAAGGGTGACTGGCGCGGCGAGTCCGAGCGGCGCGAGAAACGATTCCACGGCGCGGATACACTCGGCGGGACACTCGATTTGAAGAAAGTGCGTGGTGCCCGCGATCGCCTCGTACGGCAGCCCGAGCTCCTCGGCCATCGCGCGACCGATCAGCGCCGGCGGCATGGCTTCGTCGAGCGTCGGGTCTCCGCACACGAGCTTCACCGGCACCGGGCAATGCGCCATCTGCGGCCACAGGTCGGGATTCGCGCCGCTGGAAAAAACGTGAGCTTCGTATTCGCGCGGGCATGCGAGAAGCCAGTCGCCGCCCGCGCGATCGTGCCGCAGCGTCGCACGCGCCATCAGTTCGTAGGCGTCGGGCACCCATCTTTTGAAGCGGCGCGCAAACTGCCGGGCGAGGTCGATCGGATCCTTATAGCGCTCGGGGCGCCGCGCTGCGCGCGAGGCGAGCGACTCCTTGTCGGATTGCTGCAGGTTCCGAATCGGATGCCCTTCGCGCGGATAGACCGGCGGATCGAACAGCACCAGCGCGTCGAAGCGGCGGCCAAACTTCAGCGCATGCATCGCGGCCGTGACGCCCGACAGCGAATGGAACAGGCCGGCGGCGGGCTTCGCGCCAAGCTCGCGATTAATCGCGTGCCAGACCATGTCCATATCGTCAACGAAGTTCTGCCAGGTGTGCCCTTCGAGTGTGTGCAGGGGGTTGTGCCCGTGATTGCGGAAGTCGAAGACGATCACCTCGTAGCGCTCGCGCAGCGTTCCCCAGAATGGAAAGTAGCCGTCGATCGCGAGGCCGTTGCCGTGACTGAGCACCAGCCGCGGCGCGCCGGGAATGCCG
>JBOHWI010000433.1:0-4151 GCA_050736675.1 Binatus sp. (SeqCode) | reverse complement strand
GTGCATCCGAGGTCGCCCACATGAAACAAACTATTTCCACCATCACCCTGTTCGCGGGCGCGCTTTCGGCGCTCGCGTGCGTTGTCGGCCGCGCCGATGCGCAGATGCGCCCGATGATGATTCCGCTGACCACCACGCTGGTCATCACCAAGCCCGCGCCCGGAGAGATCTTCGGCAACAAGCAGGTAGTCACGATGGGAGTGGGAGGGAAGACCTATAAGTTCGTGCTCAACGACGCCTACGTGGACGATCCCCGCGGCATAATCCATTGGCCGGACGTCTGGCAGTTGGTCCGCCAGTACAAGCCCAACTTCAACGTCACCGGTATGGATGAGAACACGTTCGCGAAAATGCAGCCGGGTGAGACCTTGACCGTGCGCGGCATGTTCTCCGGCAACAATCAAACCTACGAAGTGATGGGCACGCAACCGGGCGGCGGCAGCTTCGGTCCGGCGCAGCACTACTAGCAATCGCAGGACGCAAGGAATGATCGCGTCGCATTCACCACCGCTAACGCGACCGGTTCCCCTTCCACCAAGGGGAAGGGGTTAGGGGTTAGGGTTTTCCGGGATGGATCGCGATGTCCCGCGTAGGCGCCTCCCAGCGTTCAGGGGATGAACTTTTCAGCCTGACGCTCGCGCTCCCGGTCGTGTTACTACTTGATCAGTATGCACAACACTGGGTACGCCCCACGCGCTCTCGCTTCTTCGGAGAACAACGCTCGACTCCGAGAAAACAATAAATGACGGAACGAAACTACGCTTGGTGGTATCTCCTTCGAAAAACCACAACCGGTTGTGGAAATTGCCGTTCTTCCGTGAATCGAGTTGTGCCGATATCCGCGCGTAGTGTACCTTTGTAGGCTCAAATCATCGGGAAAAAGCCCAGAAAAACCCAAGTTCGGTAAATGAAAAAACTCACAGGAGCACAAATCGTTATCGAGAGCCTGATTGCCGAAGGCGTCGATGTCATCTTCGGCTACCCCGGCGGCGCGATCCTGCCCACTTACGACGCGCTCCTCGACTCTGAAATCAAGCACGTTCTGGTCCGTCACGAACAGGGCGCCGCCCACATGGCCGAGGGCTACGCCCGCGTCAGCGGACGCCCCGGCGTCGTCCTCGTTACCTCCGGTCCGGGCGCGACCAACACCGTTACCGGAATCGTCGACGCGTACATGGATTCCACTCCGATGGTGGTCCTCTCGGGCCAGGTTCCGACCTCGATGATTGGCAACGACGCTTTCCAGGAAGCGGATTTTGTGGGCATCACCCGGCCCTGCACCAAGCACAACTTCCTGGTCAAGAACGTCAGGGATATTTCGCGCATCATCAAGGAAGCCTTTTATATCGCCGGCAGCGGACGTCCCGGCCCGGTCGTGGTCGATCTTCCCAAGGACGTCCAGCAGGCCGAGCACACTTTCCACCTTTCCGAGAAAATCGAGCTGCGCGGCTACAAGCCGACGATTCGCGGCAATCCCCGTCAGATCGAGCGCGCGATCGAAGCGATCGAAAAAAGCTCGACGCCCCTGTTCTACGTCGGCGGCGGCGTGCAATGGTCCGGCGCGGCGCCCGAGTTGCGTGAACTAATCAAAGGACTGGGTATTCCAGTTACCGAGACGCTCATGGGACTGGGATCGTACCCCGCCTCCGACTCGCTGCGGCTCGGGATGCTCGGGATGCATGGCTCGTACGGCACCAACACCGCGGTCTGCAACACCGACTGCCTGATCGCGGTCGGCGCGCGCTTCGACGATCGCGTCACCGGCAAGATTTCCGAGTTCGCACCGAAGGCCGAAACGATCATCCACATCGATATCGACCCGTCGTCCATTTCGAAGAACGTCAAGGTCGATATTCCGATCGTCGGCGATATCAAGTCTGTTCTCACTGACATGCTGACTCAGATCAAAGGTCGCGAGAGTATCGCCAAGCGCCGCGCCGATTGGACGAAATGGCATCAGCAGATCCTTAAGTGGAAGAAGGAGAAGCCGCTCTACGAGAACCGTTCTCGCGGCGAGAGCGTCTCCCCGCTCGACGTTATCGCCGAGATGCACAATCTCACCAAGGGTGACTGCATAATCGCCACCGACGTCGGCCAGCATCAGATGTGGGTTGCGCAGATGTTCCCGTTCGAGAACCCGCGCTCGTGGCTGACTTCGGGCGGTCTTGGCACCATGGGATACGGACTGCCGGCCGGAATCGGCGCGACCTTCGCCGCGCCCGACAAGAAAGTAGTGGTAGTCTCGGGCGACGGCTCGATCCAGATGAACATCCAGGAACTGGGCACCGCCGTCCAGTACAACGTCGATATCAAAGTGATCATTCTGAATAACTACTTCCTCGGAATGGTTCGGCAGTGGCAGGAGAAGTTTTACGCCGAACGCTATTCCTACTCCGCGATGTCGGTGCCGAACTTCGTCAAGCTCGCCGACGCGTACGGTGCGCGCGGTTTTCGAATTGAAAAGTCGAAAGACCTGGTCGCCACGATGAAAGAAGCGTTCGCTACACCCGGTCCGGTGCTGATCGACGTCGTGATTCCCAAGGAAGAAGCGGTCATGCCGATGATTCCGCCCGGCGGCGCGATGTCCGAAATGCTGTTCGCCTGAGCCCGGCTGGAGGTGCACCGATGGCGGCGCGCGTACCCTATCTGAATCGCGAGGATCTTCCCGAAGCCGACCGCATGATTTTCGACAACCTGGCCGCCGAGCGCGGCGGCACCGTCGGCAACATCTTCAAGGCGCTCGCGCACACGCCAAACCTGCTGCGCCGCTTCTGCCAGATTGGGAGCGAGCCTCGCAACAAAACCGCGCTCGACCCCAAGCTGCGCGAGCTCGCAATCTGCACCGTCGGACGGCTGACCGACGCGCAGTACGAGTTCGTGCATCACTGGAACATCGCGCGGCGCGTCGGCGTCTCGCGCGAACAGCTCGAAGCGCTCGCCGATTGGGAGAAGTCTTCGACCTTCAGCGACCACGAGCGCGCCGTCATTCGTTACGCCGTCGAAGCGACCAACAACGTCCGCGTGAGCGACGCGACCTGGAACGCGTTGAAGGCGTTCCTCGATACGCGCCGCCTGATGGAACTGGTGCAGAACGTCGCCTTCTATAACATGGTCGTCCGCGTGCTGGTCCCGGTCGGCGTCGAGCTCGAGCCCGGCACCATCAAGCAGTAGCGAATGGTCAAAGCGTTCAACTTTTTCAAACGCAGGCCGGAGCTGACCGTCGAGCGGTTCCGCGAGTACTGGCTGAACCAGCACGCCGCGGTTATCCGCGCCATACCGGAGGTGCGCGGGTACGTCGCGTCGATCGCGCTCTCAACGTCGTATCGCGACAATCACGAACCGCTGTACGACGGAATTTCCGAGGCGTGGTTCGACGCCGAAGAGACGATCCGAAAGATCTCCAACTCGGGAGCATTGCGCGCGGCAGCCACTGACGACGCTGTGTTTGCCGATATGTCGAAGGCGGGATCGATCATTACCGATGAAGTCGTGCAGAAGCAGGGGACGCCCGGCAAAAGCGCGGTAAAAATTTTCTCGTTGCTGACGCGCAAGCCCGGCATGGACGTCGCCGCGTTCCAGTCATACTGGCGAACCAGGCACGGGCCGTTGGCTGCGAAAATTCCGCAGACGCTCCGCTACGTGCAATGCCATGTACGCCCTTCGGGCTATAGCGACGGACGTACACCGCGCTACGACGGCGTCGCGGAGGTCTGGTTCGCCGACTTTCAGGCCGTGCGCGACTCCGGCAACAGCGACCTGTATCAAGCGGTCCGCGCCGATGAGCAAGACTTCCTCAGTGTGCCATTCCCGCTGATCTTCGCGTCCGAACATCGAATCGTGTGACGCAGCCGCGCACCGACTTCTTCGAACAGGGGATCGACCTCTTCAACGAGGGGCGTTTCTTCGAGTGCCACGAAGCGTGGGAGGAAATCTGGAAGCGCTCCGACGGCGAGGTTAAACTGTTCTACCAGGGATTGATCCAGGCCGCGGTCGCGATCCTGCACGCACAGCGCGGCAACCTCGAAGGCGCGCGCTCGCTATACGAGAAAGCATCGGCCAAGCTGGACCCAATTCCGCACGAGCACATGGGCCTCGCAATCGGCGAGTTGCGCGCGGAGTTGACCCGATTTATGGAAGTCGCAACCCGCGCC
>JBOHWI010000432.1:0-7942 GCA_050736675.1 Binatus sp. (SeqCode) | reverse complement strand
CTTCAGCACAGTGCCGCCCTGCGTCATGACGGCGTCGCCCTTTACGACGAAGGTGTCGGTCTTGGAGTCGTAGATTGTTTCCTGGCCGGTGACGTTGACTGGCTCTTCATGCTCGGCGCGGACCGGGGCGGGAATTCCGGATTTCTTCGGATTCGATTTCGCGGGCTCAGCGACCGCCGAATCCGCATTGGCGATCACCGGCGAGAGTATCGCGGCCAATACAGCTGCGATCGCGGTCCGTCTAACCGCGGACTTCAGGAAATAACCCAACTCGCCCCTCCCGCGCCAGAAAAAACGGGTAAACTTCGCCGATAAGATACACCGATCCCGTGACGAGCGCCACGTCAGCGGGGCCCAACTCGGAAACCACGCGCTCGATCGCTCTAATCGGATCGCGCTCAACGAGCGCGGGACAATGCGCCGCGAAATGCTCGACGAGTTCCTCCGGCTCGAGCGGGCTTTTGGGCTTGGCCCGTGTCAGCGTGACGTCTCGCACGCGCGGACCGAGCATCGCGGCCATCCGGGGCCAGTCCTTCGCCGACTGGCAGCCGAATATGAGGCGCGGTTTGACCGTGGGACCGAGCTCGACGCTCATCGTCTCGAGCAGGGCCGCAATACTCATCTCGTTATGCGCGCAATCGAGGATCACCAGCGGCCGCTTCGACACGACGTCGAACCGCCCCGGCCAGTATATTTCCCGGATGCCTCGCCGAATCGGCTCCTCGTCGATTCTCCAGCCCTGCGCCCGCAAGGCTTCGAGCGTCGCCGCCGCGATCGCAGCGTTCTCATGCTGAAAGGGACCGGCGAGCCCAATTTCGAGATCGCGCAGTTCCAAGCCGAGGCCGTGGTAGTCCAGTCGATGCGCCGGCGAGTGCGAGGTGTACGAGAAATCGCGATCGATCAGGCGCACGGCGCTGCGCCGACTCGCGGCGATCGAGGTCAGCGCCAGGCGCGCTTCGGCGTCGCGCGCACCAATCACGACCGGCACGTCGTTCTTGATGATGCCGCCCTTCTCGCCCGCGATCGCGGCGATCGTGTGGCCGAGATATTCCATGTGGTCGAAACCGATCGCCGTGATCACGCTCAGAACCGGCGTCACGACATTGGTCGAGTCGAGCCGCCCGCCGAGTCCCGTCTCGACGATCGCGATATCGACGTGCTCCTCGGCGAAGTACAGGAACATCATCGCGACGGTGAACTCGAAAAAGGTGAGCGCGAGTCCGGCGCGATCGTAAATCGCGCGCAGCCGGTCGATATAGTCGAGCATCCGCGCGGCCGGAATTTCAGCGCCCGAGACCCGCGTACGCTCCGCCAGGTTCACAAGATGCGGCTTGGTGTAGAGTCCGGTGCGATAGCCGGCCGCGCGCAGGCAACTGTCGAGCATCGCGGCCACAGAACCCTTACCCTTGGTGCCCGCAATATGGACGGCGCGAAGGCGGCGATGCGGATTCCCGATCACCTCGAGCGCAGCTTCCATCCGCTCGAGCTTGTAAATCTCCCCGCGCGATTCCAGCGAATAGAGCCAGTCGATAGTCTTGGCGAGCTGGTCCATAGCCAGCCCGAAGTTTACCGGCTACCACTCATTCTCGGAAGATTGCGCGTTGGCCATGACCTCAGGTCGCGGAACGTCTGTGCTTGCCCTTCGAAACACCCTGCCCTGCGCCGCGATTGCCGCGCGGCTTCGTCAGCATCGCGAGGATTCGGGCGAGCGTGAAGCGCATCTGATGCCGCGGGACGATCGCGTCCAGCATCCCGTGTGCCAGCAAAAACTCCGCGCGCTGAAAATCGTCGGGCAGCTCCTGGTTGCTGGTCTGTGCCGTGACTCGACGACCCGCAAAACCGATCAGCGCCCCCGGCTCCGAGATGTTCAAATCGCCGAGCATCGCAAACGACGCGGCTACGCCGCCGGTGGTCGGATCGCAGAGCACGGAAATATACGGCAGGCGCGCGTCGCGAAATCGCGCGATCGCGGAGGATACTTTCGCCATCTGCATGAGCGAGAGCGCGCCTTCCTGCATCCGCGCGCCGCCCGAGGCGACGAACACGATCACCGGCAGCTTGCGCTCGCCCGCGATGTCAAACAGGCGCGCGAGCTTCTCGCCGACGACCACGCCCATGCTGCCGCCCATGAATTCGAAATCCATCACGCCGATCGCGACGGGGCGATTCTCGATCTTGCCGATTCCAACCACCACCGCGTCGTTGCGGCCGCTGTTCGCGCGCGCCTGTTCCATCCGCTTTGGATAGGGCCGCGAATCGACGAAGCCAAGCGGATCGCCGATTGCCATCTCTGCCATCAGCTCGCGCCACGTCCCGCGATCGATGCTGATCGCGAGCCGCTGCGCCACGGTGACGCGGAAATGATATCCGCACTTTGGGCACACGTTCAGATTGCGCTCCACTTCCTTGCGGAACGCCATCTCCTTGCACGACGGGCACTTCGACCAGATGTCGTCGGTCGGTGCTGGTGCTGCCGTGGTAGTGATCTGATCGCGTTCAGCCATTTTAATTCTCCGCCGCGGACGCATTCTCGATGCGGCGCGCTGACTTCATCGCGTCTTTCATTGCGCCAACCAGTCCGCCGACTGCCTGCGTGACGTCGCCGGATTTAGCGTGCGCCTCGACCAGCAGGGAAATCGCACTGCCAACGACGACCGCATCCGCCATCGTTGCGACCGCCGCCGCCTGCGCGGGCGTCGAGATGCCGAAGCCGACACCGATAGGCAGATCAGTGACTGTGCGCAGCTCGCGCATGTGTTCGGCGATGCCGGTGTCGAGATGCGCGCGCGCGCCGGTCACTCCGGTCACCGAGACGTAGTAGAGAAAACCGCTGGCGGAGCGCGCGATCGCGCGACTGCGGTCGAGGGGAGTCGTCGGCGCGAGCAGGTAAATGAGGTCGAGGCCGTTAGCGCGCGCGGGCTTCTTGAGTTCGCCGGATTCCTCGGGCGGCAGATCGACCACGAGCAGCGCGTCGATGCCGGCGCGCGCGGCGTCAGCGCACAAACTCTCGCATCCGTAGTGAAAGATCGGGTTGTAGTAGCCGAACAGGATCAGCGGAATCCGAGTTTGCGCGCGCAGCTCGCTCACCATCGAGAGAATCGCCGCCAACGATGCGCCCGCGCCGAGGCCGCGCGCCAGCGCGCGCTGGTTGGCAGGGCCGTCGGCCATCGGGTCCGAGAACGGCACGCCCAGCTCGATCAGGTCGGCCCCGCGAGCCTCGAGTTCGAGCACCAATTTGCGCGTCGTATCGATGTCCGGATCGCCGGCGACGATGAACGGGATCAGCGCGGCTTCACCGCGCGCGCGCAGCTCGCGAAATTTGCGTTTGATTCTATGCGTCGATGCCATGACTACACCGTCACCCCGAACGCCTTCGCGACCGTCTGCATGTCCTTGTCGCCGCGCCCTGACAGATTCACGATCATGATTTGTTCCTTCGACAGCTGCGGCGCCAGCTTGATTGCGTGCGCGACCGCGTGCGAGCTCTCGAGCGCGGGGATAATCCCCTCGGTCTCCGACAGCGTCTTGAGAGCGTCGAGCGCCTCGGCGTCGGTTACCGCAGTGTATTCGGCGCGACCAGCGTCGTTGAGCCAGGAATGTTCGGGGCCGACGCCAGGATAGTCGAGACCGGCGGCGATCGAATGCGTCTCGCGGATCTGCCCGAGCTCGTCTTGCAGGAGATAAGTCTTGTTGCCGTGCAGCACGCCGACACTGCCCGCCGTGATCGTCGCCGCATGATGGGGACCGCTGATGCCGAGGCCGGCAGCCTCGACGCCGATCATCTTGACGCCGGTGTCTTTGATGAACGGATAGAAAAGTCCGATCGCGTTCGAGCCGCCGTTGACACATGCGACGAGTACATCGGGCAACCGCCCTTCGTGTTTGAGAATCTGGCGGCGCGCCTCGCGGCCGATGACGGCCTGGAAGTCGCGCACGATCATCGGGTACGGATGCGGTCCCGCGGTCGTGCCGATCAGGTAATAAGTGTTGCGCACGGTCGCGATCCAATCGCGCAGCGCCTCGTTCATCGCGTCCTTCAGGCTCTTGCTGCCGCCCTCGACGGGCGTGACCTTCGCGCCGAGCAGCTTCATGCGAAAGACGTTCAGCGACTGCCGCTCGACGTCCACCGAGCCCATGAATACTTCGCACTCGCGGCGAAACAGCGCCGCCATCGTGGCCGTCGCGACGCCATGCTGTCCCGCGCCGGTCTCGGCCGTGATGCGCGACTTGTTCATGCGCGCCGCCAGCATAGCCTGCCCTAGAGTGTTGTTCACCTTGTGAGCGCCGGTGTGGCAGAGGTCCTCGCGCTTCAGATAAATTTTCGCGCCGCCAAGTTTTGCAGTGAGGTTCTCGCACAGGTAGAGAGGCGTCGGGCGTCCCACGAACTCGCGCGAGCGCCGCTCGAGCTCGTCGCGAAACTTCGGATCGCGGCGGGCCTCCTTGTAAGCGCGCTCGAGCTCGAACAGCGCCGGCATGAGAGTTTCCGCGACGTACTTTCCGCCGAACTGGCCGAAGTGACCGCGGCTATCGGGAACGTTTTGCATTATTGACGAAGCTCCTGATTTTTTGGTGGTCCTTCACGCCCGGCGACGATTCGACGCCGCTGGCGCAATCGACTGCGTACGGTCCGAGCGCGGCCACTTCGGCCACATTGTCGGGATTCAATCCGCCGGCGACAAACGCGCGACTCAAATCGACGGCGCGAAGAAGATCGAGCGGAATGCGGCTGCCAGTGCCGCCAAGCAGCTTCGCGTCGAACGCGTCGAGCAGCACGTAGTCAGAGCGATGCGACGTCGCGCTCGACGCTTCACCCGGTTTCAGCCTGCGCGTCACGATCGACGGCACGGACCAGCCCGCGAGCGCCGCGTCATCCTCGTCACCGGAGAACTGAATCATGTCGAGCGACGCGGCGCGCAGGCGCTCAAATATATAGAATCGCTCCGCGTTCACGAACACACCGACCACCGTTGCGCGCGAGCCGACCGCGGCGCGAATCTCGCGGGCGCGATCGATGTCGATATAACGCGGAGTCTTCGCGTAAAAATTCAGACCGATCATGTCGGCGCCCGCGGCGATTGCCGCCAGCGCATCCTCGACGCGGGTAACGCCGCATATTTTCACGCGTACTGTCATAACGCGCGCATCAGCTCCCCGAGTTTCGCGCCCGGTGTACCACCTTTCAGCAGACTCTCGCCGATCAGAAAAGCGCGCGCGCCTGAAGCGTCGAGGCGGCGAACGTCGTCGGGCGAATCAATTCCACTTTCGGTAACGATCAGCGCGTCACCTTTGTAGCCGTCGAGCAGGCGCTCGGTCACTGCGATATCGGTCACGAAACTGTGCAGGTCGCGATTGTTGATACCTATCAGCGGCGCGCCGCTTTTCTCGGCGCGTGCAAACTCCTCGAAATCATGAGTCTCGACCAGCGTCGCCATCCCAAGCTCGCGCGCGAGCGCCGCCAGCGATCGCAGTTCGCCTTCTTTCAGCATCGCGGCGATCAGCAGAATACAATCCGCGCCGGCCGCACGCGACTCGTAAACCTGGTACGGCTCGAAGATGAAGTCCTTGTGCAGGAGAGGCACATCTACCGCTGCGCGGACGGTGCGCAAATCTTCAAGTGTTCCTTTAAAATGCACGTCGGTCAGGACCGAGATCGCTGCTGCCCCGCCGGCGAGGTATTCGCGGGCTACATCGGCAGGATCGAGCCCCGGCATGATATCGCCCTTGCTCGGAGACGCGCGCTTAATCTCCGCGATTATCGCGGGACGCCGGGCGCGCAGCGCCGCGACGAAATCGCGCGGCTGGGCTGCGCGTCCAGCTTCGGCGACTATCGCCATCGGCGAGACGACTGCGCGTCGCGCGCGGACTTCGACGCGTTTGGCGGCGTAAATGTTGTCGAGGATCGAGGTCATTGTATTCCGTTGCTGGCGCGCCGCAGCTTGTCGAGGACTCCCAGTGCGCGCCGCGAGGCGATAATTTCGCGCGCCGCATCGACGCCGTCTTGCAGCGACGATGCTTTGCCGCCGACGTAAATCGCGGCGCCGCCGTTCAGCGCGAGCACATCTTGCGCCGGGCCTGCGCCGCCATCAAGCGCGCCGCGCAGAACGCGCACGGCCTCGTCGAGATTCGCGATGACCAGCGCGCGATGGTCGCCGCGACGCACGCCGAGGCTCTCCGGCGTGATTTCATATTCCGTCACGGCGCCGTCGCGAAGTTCCGCAACCCGGGTCGGGCCGTTGATCGCGATTTCGTCGATACCGTCGCCGCCATGCACGACCATCGCGCGGCGGGTTCCGAGCGCCTTCATCGCGTTTGCCATTGGACGGATCAAATTCACGTCGGCGACGCCCAACAGATGGAAGTGCGGGTGCGCGGGGCTGCCGATCGAACCCATCAGGTTGAAGATGGTGCGAATTCGAAGCTCGCGCCGAAGCGGTGCGATCCTCTTGAACGCGGGATGAAAGACCTGCGCGAAGATGTGACAGCATCCGGCGACGTCGAGGCATCGCGTCAGCCCTTCGGGATCGCAATCGATCTTCACGCCCATCGCTTCGAGCACGTCGGCCGTGCCGACCGTGCCGCTGATCGCGCGATTTCCATGCTTGGCGACAGGCACGCCTGCGGCGGCCGCGATCAACGCGGCGCCGGTGGAGATATTGAAGGTGCTGGCGCCGTCGCCGCCGGTGCCGCAGGTGTCGAGCACCTCACCGTCGCGAAGATTCAGCCGCACCGCGCGCTTGAGCATCGCGCGGACCGCGCCTGCCAGTTCGTCGGCTTCGGCCCCCTTGATTTTCAGCGCGACGAGAAACGCGCCGACAACGGCGTCGGGCGCGCCGCCGTCCATAATCTCGCCAACAGCAGATTCGGCATCAGCGTCGGTGAGCGAGCGTCCGTCGATGAGCGCATTCAGCGCGTCGTGGAGTGCGGTCATCTCGTAGTTCCGTTTTGCTCGATGCGGTCGAGAAAGTTTTGCAGCAGATGTTTGCCCTCGAAAGTCAGAATCGATTCGGGATGAAATTGCACGCCTTCGACGGCGTGTTGTTTGTGGCGCAGGCCCATGATTTCGTTTTCCGCCGTGCGGGCGCTGACCTCCAGCGCCGGCGGAATCGACCCCGCGTCAACCAGCAGCGAATGATAGCGCATCGCGTCGAACGGACTGGGAATTCTCGCGAAAATGGTTTTGCCGTCGTGAATTATGGGCGAAGTCTTGCCGTGCATCAGGCGATCGGCGCGTACGACCTTGCCGCCGAACGCCTCGCCGATACATTGCAGGCCGAGGCACACGCCAAGAATAGGAACTTCGCCGGCCATCTGGCGCAGGAGAGTCAGCGAGATGCCCGCCTCGGTGGGCGTGCATGGCCCGGGCGAAATGACAATCGCGTTGGGATGAAGCGCGCGAACGCCGGCGACGTCGATCGCGTCGTTGCGCTTGACGGTGACGTCAGCGCCGAGTTCGCCGAGGTACTGCACGATGTTGTAGGTAAACGAGTCGTAGTTGTCGATCATCAGGACTCGAACTTTTTCCTTGCGCGACATCTGATTTACCTCTTCGCCGCGATTTCAAAATCGCGCGCGGCCTGCAGCGCGCGCACCATCGCGCGAGCCTTGTTTACGGATTCCTCGAATTCCGCGCCGGGGTCCGAGTCGGCGACAACGCCGCCACCCGCCTGGATATAAACACGATTGCCCTTGATCAGCAGCGTGCGCAGCGCGATCGCGGTGTCGGTGTTGCCGGTGTAGCTGAAATAGCCGACCGCGCCGGCGTAGACGCCGCGGCGCACGGACTCGAGCTCGTCGATAATTTCCATCGCGCGGATTTTCGGCGCGCCGGAGACCGTGCCCTGCGGAAAGGTCGCGGCGAACGCGTCGAATGCGTCGCATCCTTCGCGCAGCACGCCGGTGACGTTCGACACTATATGCATCACGTGCGAGTAGCGCTCGACGA
>JBOHWI010000431.1:0-7544 GCA_050736675.1 Binatus sp. (SeqCode) | reverse complement strand
ACGGGATTGTGAGCTGGTACCCAGACGTACTCCTCTGTACCTTTGGCATTAGTAAACGTCGCCGAAGTATCCGTCCAAGTGGGCGCTTTGCGGCCGACTCCAAAGTTACAATCCAGAGCCGTCGGATTGCTGGAAGTGCAGGCCACATCGGCGAGGCGCTGCATGATCTGTAAAAGATTCCCAATCTTAAAATATCCACAAACTACGCCGTTGCCGGGGTCAGAACCAGTGCTACTGTGACAATCGCGCTCGGCGGTCGCGTCTGTGATGAGCTGACCGGGCGGTCGCTTTTCGTTTTTCCGCAGCTCAACGTAAAAATAGTTCTGTGGAACCGGCCAGAGATCGCTTACAACTTCGTCGGAATAGGAAAATCGATCCGAGAACCCATCATCTCCTACGCTCAATGGGTCGTCACTGTCGAGGTTTGCCGGGTTCGAGATAGTTGCCGTCCGCGCGGATGGATCGATAGCCACAATGGTTGTGTCGGAAGGTATTCCTCGTCCGGCGATTTTGCTTCCAATGTCTTGCAGACTAATATTCGCGGCTTCAGTGATGGCTCTGCTGCCCCGAGTCCTTCTTCCATTGGCAGCGTGAGGAACCTCTGGGGCCTTTTCAGCAATGTACTCTCCGTGGCTATCTGTTCTTAAGACACCATTCTCGCGGCGCGCAAGTCTGTACCCTTCCGGAACCAACACATTCACCGTTCGAGAGGGGATCTTAGGATCGATATTAACCCGATAGACCTTCGCTTTGTAGCCACTCGGTACGTAGAAGGGCGTGAGCTTCGTCCAATTCGGACGTGCTTGCAGAGTGAATACCGGCGGAACGGGTTCGCTCTGATTTGTACTGTCTTTTGCCGGCGCTACGAATTTGGGATAGTAGTCGAACCAAGCGGGAACCCTGATCGGATTTGTTAGTTGGTACTTTCCGTCCGGTGCAGTCCATTTGTAGCCACTATTGAGCGCAGTGACAATATCTGCGCCCAATGGGGCTATCGAATCTATCGTCGGTACCGGATGGCTCCCATCAACTTGATCGTAGTCTATGTACGACTGCACAATTTCGGCCACGCAAGCCGAGAGCTGGCTATAGTACCGGTTTTCGTTCGGATGAAGGTCCTGCGGATCTCGTTCTCTATTGAGGTAAAGACCATTACCCCCCATCCGGCAGTTATCATAGTCGCCATGCGACAAGATCAGGCTCTGTGTGAAGAACAGAACAAGCTCTTCTTGATCTGCGGCCGTATCGTAAAACGAGCGGTCCTCGAGAAACAACGTAAACTTGTCGGTAAGCGGGGACTCGAACCGATTAGCGAAATCTTGTCCCTGGACAGGAACAAACTGAATGGTCGGATTCTCCGTTCCGGTCGCTGAAAATGGCACGGACCAAGTAGCTGGATTCGCCCAGCTGAACCCCGAGCTTCCTGAAAATGTCCGCGATTGAGAGACCGTCGCCAGCATCATGAAGTGGGGAGGCAGTTGGTTCTTCAAACGACCGATGTTGAAGAGCAGCATCTTCTGCTCGCTGTAAACGATCTGTTTATTATACTCCTGAATGTCGTAACGCATCGCTTCTGCGCCGAAACATCCTGTCAATGCAACTAACGCAAAACCTATGAGTGCTGTGAGTCTGCGCCAGCCAGCCAGTCGTCTAACGATCTTCGTCGCCTGATCGAACATCGCCGGTCCCCCAAGGTTGGATTGCTGGCCGGCACCTAAGCTGATTTACGTGCCTATGTCAACTGATTGACGCCTTGGCGTAACTGATTATCAACAATGGCGGGCGAGATTTGGAACCGCGCGCGATTTCTCCAAAAAATGGGGGCCGATCAGGATTGATTAGCGCCGCCCTTTATTGCCTAGAGGAGGCGCGACCTCCCGCGCTACCATGTGAGGCTTAGAAGGCGTTTTTACGGACAGGAACGTATCGAAGGAAACGTTAATGCATCGCCGAGCCTACCGGGGTAGCTTGATCTGCTTATCGAGGGAGCTGTACGTGTTTCTCAGGAGTCTGTTGGTTTCGAGCATCGCGGCTTTCCACGCTTCCGCCACTTGCTCGACCAGTCGGGTTCCTGCCTGCGCTGTCCTTGGATTTGTAACGGACTTGACGACCTCGATGTACGCCTTCAGCGCAACTTCGGACGACCGCGCCAACAACTTCACGTTTTCGTCGAAGACGCGTTCCAGGTTGGTCGACTCGTCCTTCGGGGGTGACGACTTCCGGGTGGCCGTCTTCTTGATAGATGTTTTCTTGCTGGTCGATTTTTTCCTCGCCATCGTAAGCCTCCTTTGGCTCTCTTCAGAGTTCATCACCCCGCACCCGGCGATTCCCGCATCCGGCACCGGCTCCTCGTAGACCATACAACGCATTATCTCCCAGCTTCCATCTGCTCGAAGGGTCACCCCTCGTCGCGAGTGTGTGGTTTTGTCTATCCTCGATTGCGTGACGGATCGGACCATCGCAAGCGAGGCGCCTCCCGAATTCGTTGCGCATCACGCCGCTGCGCTCGCGCGCCTGTGCGATCGCGCACGCGCCGCGCGATGGAACATCGGCGACGAGGCCATCCGCAATGCGGCGTATCGCGGCGCACGTGCGGTGGGCGTGCTCGACGGCGCCGGTGTCGATTCGTTTATCGACGGGCTCCACGCCGAAGACCTGGGCCTCGCGCTCGCGTGTCAGGCCGGAGAATCCGCGCCGTGGGAGTATTTCATCACCAGCTTCAGGCCCGCGCTCTACGCCGCCGCGCGCGCGATTGCCGGCGACGATTCGCGCGGGCGCGAGCTGGCGGATTCGATTTGGGCCGAGATGTACGGCCTCGAAGTTCGCGACGGCCGCCGCCGCTCGATCCTCAGCTACTTCCACGGCCGCAGCTCGCTGATGACCTGGATGCGCGCGGTGCTGGCGCAGCGCCACGTCGACTATATCCGCTCCCAGAGCCGCATCCAGCCACTGGATGAACAGGTCGAGCAGGCGGCGGACGCCGGCTCCGATCACGCCGACGCGCCCGACTCCGACCGCGCCCGCTACGTCGCGATGTTGGGAAGGGCGCTCGACGCCGCGCTCAAGTCGCTCGCGCCGCGCGACCGGATGCGGATGGCGTACTACTACCGGCACGCTCTCTCGCTCAAGGAGATTGGACGTATCATGGACGAGCATGAGTCCACCGTATCGCGGCGGCTCGCGCGCACGCGCGACCATCTCAAGGACGAGATCGAGCGCACGCTGCGCGACGGCGATCAGCTCAGCCCCGATCAGATTCGGCTGTGTTATGATTTTGCTGCGGGCGATTTGCGGATCGATCTGTCGCGCGCACTGCCGGACGTCAAATGAATCGACGCGCAGACTGCAATTTTCCGGCCGCCGCTCGTTCCAAGAGAGAGAAAGCATGAAGACGTGACGCCTGTCGACAAAAATAACGAGCCGCTCGACGCGATCCTGCGCCGTGCGATGCGTGAGTCGCCGGGCCCGGCGACGCCCGAGTGCGCCGACGCCGAATCGCTCGCCGCGTACAGCGATCGGTCGCTGGCGCCGGCGGAGCGCGAACGTCTGGAAGCGCACTTTGCCGATTGCATGCGATGCCAGGTGTTGCTGGCCCATATCGCGCACGCCGACGAAAGCGCACGCAACGCAAAGTCGGCGTCCGAGGTCCCGTGGTACCGAAGATGGCGCATCGCAATTCCCGCGCTCGCAGCGGCAGCAGCCGCCGCGGTCATCTTCATTGCGATCCGCCGTCCTGCGAACGACGAGGCGCAGCGCGACCAGCTCGTCGCGATGGCGAAGCGTGCAGCTCCGGCCGCGGAGCTCGCTGCGCCGGCGCCCGCGCCAGTTCCAGCAGTTCCCGTTCCCGCCGCGGCGCCGGCGTCGAATGAAATCGCGATGAATGAACCGAAGTCGGAAGCACCGCGCGCGCAAGCGATGAACGCGAATGCGCCGCGCACATTGTCGCGACGCGCCGAGGCCGCCGGCGAGGGAGCGATGATCGCGCAGGGCGGTGCGGCCGGGGCGAAGACCGGCGCCAAAGAGTCGTTCGGCGCGGCTGTCGCCGGCAACGCGATGAGCTCGAGCGCGGGATACGCCATCGAGGCGGGAGTGCTGGCGACGATATCGCCGGCCGATCGATCTGTGACCTGGCTTATCGGCAAGAACGGAATGATCCGGCGACAAGACGCGCGCGGCGGGACGCAGGTGCAGCGTAGCGGCGTCGGCACTGACCTGGTTGCCGGCGCCGCGCCATCGTCAACCGTGTGCTGGCTGGTCGGGCGCAACGGAACGGTGATTCGCACGACAGACGGCGAGCATTGGGCAGCGGTTCCCGCGCCCACCACGGAAAATTTTGTGGCGGTGTCGTCGGACAGCGCGAACGATGCGACAATAACAACCGCGAACGGGAAGAGTTTCACAACCTCTGACGGCGGCACGACCTGGCATCAGCAATAGCGCGCGCGCCCTTGGCCCAATCTCTCCTCACGGCGCCGGCATTCTCACCCAGAGCCGGAAATGGTCGGTCGTCAGTACCGGACGGAAGCCGTTGCTCGCCAGGAAATCTTCGGGCACCAGCACCAGCGGGAGCAATTGAATCGGCGAGTCGTTGATGACGGCCGAGACTTTTCCACTCGCAATCGCCTCGCGCATCTGCTCGGTCCAGTAGTGCCGGGTGTCGGAGATAAGCTGGAAAAAATCGGCGGTGCCCAGCCGCCGGCGCGCGGCGAAGAAGCCGTTGCGCTCGTACTCGGCCTTCCCTTCGCGATAGACGCCGTAGGTTTCGGGGTAGCGGATCAATTCGCGCCGTCCGGCCTCGAAGCATACGAACGAGGGCGCGATCACGTCGTCGCCCGGTTTGCTGGCGGCGCGAAGTGCGTCGGCAAGCTGCGAGATTTCCGCGCGCGGCACGAAGCCGAATCCGTAAACGGCGCCATGTAGCCAGTTCTCGTTCACCAGCGGCGCAATCAAGATCAGAGAAACAGCGATCAGCGCCGCGCCGCTTGCAAGCAGCTTCCACTGATGCGGCACCGCGCGGCCCGCTTGTACGAGCGCCACGGCGCCGATGCCGGCGACGATCGCGATGAACGGGATCGGCTCGAGATAGTTGTGGGCCCACGCGGTTGGACTCAACACGCCGTAAAATGCGTATTCGGCGGCGACGATCGCGAGAACGAGGATCGCGCCGCGGCTGAAAATGCGCTCGGCGTAGAGTCGCCAGCATCCGAGGACGAACAGCGGCATCAGCACGTCGAGGATCATCCGCGGGTAGGTCGCGATATTGCCCTCGGTGTCGTGGCCCTTCAGAAAATGAAACACGAAGGTCTGGAAAATGAATTCGCTGCCGTAGAGCCGGTAGAGAATAGCGCTGAACGCGGCGAGTGCGAGCGCGAAGATGACGCCCGCCGCAAGCGCGCTCGCGATTCGCCGGTAAGCGACCGCGATAAACAGCAGCATCACGCCGAACGGAATCACGGCGGTGAGCTTAATCGCGCAAGCGACAAAGAAAATCATCGCGAGCATCGCCGCCTGCCTCATTGGCACGATCGATTCGTCGAGAATGACGATCGCGCCGAGCACCATCAGCGGTGCGACGAAGCTCTCGCGCTCGTAAGCGTGGTAGCGAAAGACCAGCGAACTGTAGGCGTATAGAATCGACCCGGCGATTGCGGCGGGACGGCCGGCGATTCGGCGCGCGAGTGCGTAAGTGAGCAGGCTGGTCGCGAAGATCGCCGCCTCGTTCAGGATTTCGATCGACAGATAGCTTGCGCCGAACAACTTGAGGTAACCTGCCGCAATCCATTCGAGCAGCGGCATATGCGGTTGAACGAAATCCAGGTACGGGCGCATCCCGACGCTCACCAGCCATGCGCTCTCGAGGTAGAAATCGTCTTCGACCCATATTTCAGGGTAGAGCATCCGCACGATCCGCGGGATAAGCAGCACGACCATCAGCCACACGCCGATGCGCGCGGCGTCGACGCTGTCAACGCCCGCAGAGCCGCGTCGCGATGAGCCGCGCGAAGTCATCGAAGCCGCCGTCCGCCGAGCAGCGCTCTTTCTGGATGCTGGGCTGGATCGATTGGCTGATTGTGGTGGCGATTTGCCTGCTTCAGATCCCGATCGTCAATTCCACCAGCTTGCGGCGCGGACTCGAACTTATGCCGTGGCCGGATGGACTCGAGTACGCCGCGTCGGCGGTGAACCTGGCAAAGGGTCGCGGTGCGGTGCTGCATTTCGGTGGATATACTTACCCGTCGCGCTATACCGCCGGCTACCCGCTGATCCTGAGATTCTTTTACAGCCTGGACAGCTCCGACCTTCTCTCGTTCCATACTGGAACATGGCTTCTCGGAACTTTCTCGGTGGCCATACTCTTCATGCTCGCGCGTTCCGTGCTAAGCCGCATGGCGGCGACGGTTGCGGCGCTGCTGCTCCTGCTCTCGCCAGTGTTCATCACGTATTCGTCGCTAGTGATGAGCGATGTGCCAACTTTGTTCGTAACGATTTTCACCGCGGCAATTCTGGTTGTAGCTGCTTCAGCCTCCGCGCCCCAACCGTCGAGCGGGCGGCGACTCTCCGCGTGGTTGACGTTCGGTCTCTTAGCAGGGTTCTCGACGATCTTACGCCCCACCAATGTCACTATCTTCGCCGGCCTCGCGTTGTGCATCGTGATGGTGCCGCTGGAGCGTCGGGATCCGCGCAGCTTGCTCGGAGCGGGGACGGCAATTGCAATTGGATTTGCGATTCCGGTCGCCTGGCAGTTGCATCAGAACGCGATCAATCTCGGGGGCGCGTTCGCGAGCGGATACGCATGGTGGGTGCCCGAGGTCTACGGCTCGATGGGCCGGACATTCAGCGCGGCGTACCTGTTCGGGCCGACGATGCCGCGAAATCCGCACGGCAACGTGCTCGTTTACCTGACGACGCTGCTCGGCCTCGATGGGATGCTCGGCGATAGCGGCGACAAGCGATACTTCCTCTATCCGTTCGCGGCGGCGATGTTTGCGATCGTCGGGTTCGCGGCGATTCTGCGAGGTGCCAAGAGCTCCTCCGCGCGGCGGCTAATGTGGTTCGGGCTTGGATATCTCGGCGCGCTTACCGGGCTTTACTGTTTTTATATTTTTACAGACGTAGCTTTCATTCTGCCGGGGGCGTTCAGTTTGTTCATCGCGGCTGGGGCAGGCGCGACCATATCGAATCGATGGATGCGCGACGCGCTGCGGGACCGAAATCGAAGCGCCGGTCAGTTCGCGGCAGCTGCCGGCGTTATTGTGCTCGATGCGCTGCTGATAGTGTCACTGGCTTCAGAAGCTGCCGTGCGCCTGAGCGCTCAGCCCGCGTCGTCCGAGATGGTTGAGTCGCTGGAGTCGCTGGATTCGAGCCTCCTCCCTGATGCGACCATAATCAGCAACATCTCGTTGCAGTTTCTCGACCTGTATCTGGGAGAAGATCGCCACTTCGTCGGCTTGAACTCGCTCGACCCGGGCGAGCGCTTCACCGACTATCATCTGCATCGCCTTTATGAGAAACGCGCGGCGGGATGGCAAGGGCCGGTGCCGCCG